>JAURKN010000074.1 GCA_030831725.1 Ferruginibacter sp. | reverse complement strand
TTTTAACCTTCGGATTGATGCTATATTATTTTCGAAAGAAACGTTGGTTTTAAATTGTTTTTCGTTTTACAACAACTTTGTTATGAATAAGAAATTGGGCTTTCTTTTGTTTTTCTTCACCATATCCTTTTTGAAACATGGATGGAGTCAAAATAAATTAACCATTCCGGAGTTTTCGGGCGAATTACTCTACTTGCGTGTTTTCGAATCCGTATCGGCCATTCCATTGGGTGGATTCGGAAATCCAACCCTTTCGATTTCGGATGGAACAGACGTTTCTTTTTCGACCGAATTAAAAATTTGTAAATCCGCTAATGAACTTGAAAATGTAAAAACGATTGCAAGCGTTATGAACCAAATCAGAAAACAGGGCTATAGACTTGTATCAACATCAAATGGAGCGCAAGGAATACAAACCGGATACCTTTTCGAAAAGGGAATTGGAAACACGACGAAGGAAAACAAATAATATCCGCGGTTTTTTAAACCCGTTCATCGGAATTCACGTTTTCTAATTCATATTTTATTGTTGAAATAAAATGAATATCAATCGACTTTTTTTTTGCTGTGTTGCGATCATTCCTTTTTGTTCTTTTTCTCAACATAAAAAACCGCTTTTTCCCATATTCACAACCTACTTTAAGCCGAGCGTTTGTACACTCGACAGAAATCAAATCGAACAGGTTAAAACCTATGTCATTGGCCAATTGAAACAAAAGAAAGACTCCAATTATATCATTACAATCAGCGGCCATGCGGATCAAGCCGGAAGTGAAAAATCAAATCTTGAATTATCTAAAAAAAGGGCTATATCCATGAAAGAACTGCTGATTAAAAATGGCATTTCGTCCAATACAATAAAAATAGATGTTTGGGGTTCGGGTAAACCAGAAAAATTGAGTCGTGATTATAAGAAAAAGAAGATCCCTTTATCCAACAACAGAAGAGTTGTTGTTCGGGTTGATGAAAAAAATAATCCTTCACATTGATAATATTCTCTAAACGCATATTTCTTTATGAGTCTTACCATTCAGGATTATAACAATAATTTACAGACAAACGAAAAAAATATTTGCGACATTTTGTGCGCTGCCATAAACAAACATTTGAAAAACGCTGAGAGTAAAATTTGGCATGCACATCCAGTTTGGTTTATCAACGAAAATCCCATTGTCGGATATAGCATTCAAAAAAGGGGTGTACGATTGATGTTTTGGAGCGGTGCTGATTTTGAAGAAGAAAAACTAAACATTATTGGAAAGAAATTCAAAGACGCATCTATTTTTTACAATGAAGTAGCAGAAATTGAAATCGGGGATCTTAAGCGTTGGTTGAAAAAATCGAATTCAATACAATGGGACTATAAAAACATTGTCAAAAGAAAGGGGCTGTTGATCAAACTATAATGAAAGGTTGTTCGAATATCAATCAATACCTCTTGTTCCAAATTATAACACTCCTTATGGTTTTTTGTAAACCGGCACAGTGCTGCAAGGCTCACCATACATGATGCTCTTAACAACGGGTTTAAGCATATTTGTAATTTCGAGATAAGCCTCCTCTGAAATGGCTTCTTCCCCACAACCTTTGATGACAACTCTTTTATCTGCGTAAATAGATGTGTCTATTTTTCTGATGTTTCGGATTTGAATTTTCTTTCTCGCGTCTGTCTCGTTGCTTACCAAAATAACTTCTTTGGCTACGGAAACAAGGGCTGAGGAGATCAGCATATAAGCCCACATGGGCACTATGGCATCGGCAGAGCAGGTGACCGCCACGTTTTTTTCTTGATATTTCGATAAGTCCATCTCTTTGATGGCTTGTCTGAATTCTTTTTCTTTTAAAATCAAACCCATGAAAAGATAATCTTTGATATCAAACATCACCACCAATTCCTTTGGGAAAAAATCCTCAAGATTTAGGGTTATGATTCCACTTTCCGCCACCTTATTTTTTATCATCTCTTCCATGAAACAAAGATAAAAAGAAAAAGCCGGTCACTATGGACCGGCATGTATGATTTAATGTTGGTTGATTAAAACTGGCTGAATCTTTCGTCAACAATCTTGGCTTGTTTTTTCAAACCTTCATACCATCCGCTGTTTTGGCTTCTGATTGCTGCAAGTCTTGACTGTGCCTGCTGAGCCATTGCTTCTGGTGATGGTGTTGCCTTATTGCCAATCGCATTTACTTTCAACACAAACACGCCAGTTGTTCCGTCAATCAATGGCGATGTTTTAGATTGATATGATTTATTGAAGGCGGCGCCTATGATTTTAGGTTCCAAACCTACACTGTTGATGATTTGAGAAGAGAAGGTAAGTGTAGAATCTGCCCCTGCGTTTTGAATCGTTTTGTTATATGCGGCAGCTGCTTTTTCAAGCGTAGCGTTTTCTCCGATTTTTTTACGGATTTGTTCTGCTTTTTTGTTGTTGCGGATAATGGCTTCGCAACCGTTTCTTGCAGTTTCAGCATCCTGAACACCTTCCTCACGAATTTTATCCAATACAGCAACGATGAATTGATCTCCAATGCTGAAAGGCTCGCTGATATCTCCCACCTTCGCTTCGAATGCCCAACGGATCAATGACCTTGCATCCTGTAAAGCTCCTAACTGATAATCATTCTCTTTTACCAAAGCAGGAACAGATGTTAAACTCAAACCATTCGTTCCAATGAATTTTTCCAGAGAAGCTTTGTCTTTTTCAGAAGAAGCCTTGATAGCCTCTAAACTTGATTTGTTGATGGTTGCTTCGCTTGCTGAAATTTCTCTTCCAACATACGCGATTTTATATGCGGTCTTTACATCTTTCTGGCTGATCAGATCAATAACATGATATCCGAAATCTGTTTTTACCACTCCTTTAGAGCCTGGTGCTTTTGTAAAACAAAACTCATTGAACTCAGACACCATTGTACCATATCCGAAAGTTCCGAGATCTCCGCCCTTTGCCTTGTTGCTTTGATCTGCAGAATATTTCATGGCAAGCATATTAAAGTCAGCACCTCCGAGAATAGCACTATTGATGCTATCGGCCAATTTTTTTGCTGTGCTGTCTGCCATGATTGGTTGACCTGTGTTTAAGTCATTTGCCGCAATCAATATATGACGAGCTGCTGCGCTGTCAGGAAGTTGTTTAGTTCCTAACATTTTTGCCAATACATAATTTCCGTTGTCGAGATATGGTCCAAAAACCTGACCAGTACCCAATTTAACAAGGGTGTCTGCATAAACTCCGCTCATTTTTTCCTTTGTTGCATAATCATCTTTAAAATCTATACTTGAAGCATTTCTGGCAACAAAAGATTTAGCATTTGAATCAGCAATAAAAGCGGTTTTTAGTTCAGAAATAGCACTATAAGATAAAGCAGAATCTTCTTTTGAAGGAAGCTGACTAAAAGCCACATAAGAAATGTTTCTTCCTTTTTCTTGTTTAAACTGAAGTTTATGTTTTGATACATAATCATTGATGTCCTGATCGGTCACTTTAATAGCGCTATCAGAAATCTCAGTATAAGGAATAGTTACAAATGAAATATTGGAGAAAGTGTTACTCTCAGATGTTTCTTTTTTATTCATCCAAGATGGGTAGTATGCGCTAGCATTCAACAAAGCGGAGTATTTAGAAACAGTGTTGTTTAATTTCAAAGGATCAATCATCTGGGTGTTCAGACTCTCCTTTTGTTCTCCTTTAAGCTTTTTTATATTGGTCAGGGCAGTTTGTGCCTTTTTAACATCAAGTTTGCCGGTTAGGGAATCCTTTAATGACTGCTCCTGAAGCAATGGATTAGAAGGGTCATTACTTAATAATATGTAAGAGAGCTCTTTAGATGTAAATTCAATGCCAAGTTTAGATGCTTCTGCAAAAAATATTTTTTCGGCAACCACCTGGTCCCACATGCTTTGTCTGATTTGATATGTCTGTTGTGCAGATAAAGCCTGTCCGGTACGTTGAGATTGAAGATCTTCCGCGTCTTTTACTCTTTTATTGAAATCTGAAACTTCAATATCTTCTCCATTTACTGAACCGACAGTATTGGATATTCCTCCAAACAACTTGCCGCCACCTTGTTTGGCATCCATTAGAATAAAGCCAATCAAACTGAGTGCGATTACTGCAATGACAATTGCCGCACCTTTTTCACGAATTCGTTGAATAATTTGCATACCTGATTTATTACTTTTATTGGTAAAGGATGGCAAAAATAAGATAAAAAAGGGTATTCACAAACTGTGGAAAAGTTTTTCACAATGGGTTTTATATCCTTCTGATTTAAATTTTTTATAATACAAACTGGGTTTCCACATCTTTTTGTGGATTTTTGCATTTTAGTGTGAATTACTCAGAAAAAATCACTTTTTAGGTGGGTAGAAAAAGTGTATGATTTGAAGTTATGACGAAAATCATTTTTTTTCTGTTGAATATCTACCATTTATTCCCTTTTTTCCAACAGAAATTATGTTGTCTTCCGCACTTTTTTTATTCCATATCGTTTTTAAGAAAAATAGTGAATAAAAAATATGACTAAAATCAGTTGTTCCCTTTTTTCAGGCTTCTTGTGTCAAGTATTAAGAAATAAAAGATGTTAAAAACCTGTTGATTAATGTGTAAATAGAGATGGTTTTGATTTCCATACCTTGTTTTATATCGATTTATCCACTTTTCCACAGCCCTAATAGTAATAGATTGATATAAATAAAATAGTATTAAATACTATTAGATAAGTAACTAACATTTCAATTTTCATTTTTTAAAAATTGAAAAATTCTATTTCCTACATTTTTATAAATGGAAGCATAAAACAAATTGATATCTCCAATATGAAAATTTTTCTTTGTAAAAAATATCTTTCCTGGAACATCCGGTTTACAACTCCACAATACATTATCATGAATTTCCGCATCAACCACCATAGGAACGAGTTTTTTATAATTTGAAAGAACTCCACCCGGATTCATTTTCTTTTCGACAACACCTGTTTCCATTTTCCAGGATAGTGGATTTACTACAATGCACTTAAAATTCTCTTTTTTAATATCCTCGGGAATAAATCCTCTTTTATAAGTTCTCCATCCCACATAACATCCTGTTTGATTTTCATCCTCACACGGTTTTAAATCAGAAAAATATGTGGATGGTATTGGCATACCTATAATGTATGCACATATCAATTTCTTTTTAAGATCCTTATTTTCAAAAAACTCTTTTAATAATCTACCTGCATGTTTTGTACCTTGACTATGAGATGCAATGATGATCGGAAAACCATTGTTTTCATTTTTGAGATAATACTCAAAAGCATTTTTTATATCCTGATATGCCATTTCAAAAAAGGAGTCACTTTTTTCTTTTGCTATATAAAACGCATTAATATGAGCTTGTCTGTACCTGGGAGCAAAAATGATTGTGTTGTTTCTAAATGCTGTTGATTGATATAAAATACTACTATTCTCAGTTTTTTCATTCAATTCTTCATCGAATACACTTGCATTCCATTGATCATTCACTAGTTTGTTTGTATAAGTGGTTGGATGTATAAAAAATACGTGAGCTTTAATAGTTGAAGTATTCGTTTTATGAATAACATTATTACTATCCGACATATCTAATTTATTAGGATGCGCAGCCCAGTTTTTTAAATTACTATAGTTTATAATAGAATCTTCTAAAATAATTTCTGACTTATACTGTGAAAAAACATTCAATTGAAAACAAGTAATAAAGAGCGTGAAAGAAAAACAAACAATACTTAAATAATCTCTCTTTAATTGTGGAGTTTTATTAATTTTCATAATCAAAACTACAATCAATATTTTTCTTATTCCTAATAAGATTTGAAATTAAAAAAACATATATCATTTTTAAAAGAAGTTTTCTTTTATACCTTAACTGCTTTTGGAGGTCCACAGGGACATCTAGGAATGATTCAAAAAACATTTGTTGAAAAACGAAATTTTATAACACAAAATGAGCTATTAGATTTTTTTTCTTTTTGTCAGTTATTACCTGGAGCCAGTAGCACACAACTTTTAGGTTGCATTGGATATAAAAAAGGTGGAATCATTCTCTCGATAATTACTTTGCTCATATGGATATTTCCTGCTTGTATATTAATGTGTCTTTTAAGTTTATTTATCATACAATCAAACAACAATCATCTTCAATTACAAAATCTTTTTGTTTTTATTAAACCCATGTCCATTGGATTCTTGATATACTCTGCAATCAAAACTTCCAAAGTTGCAATCCATAATTTCATTACGAAAATCATTTTTACAATAAGTTTTATACTCTGTATATTTTTCTTCAAAACACCTTGGCTTTTTCCTATTTTAATATTACTGGGAGGATGTATTACAAACATCAGTAAGAAACGAATTCCTGACATTGAGACACCTAAAAAATCACACAAATTGTTTTGGTTACCGTTAATTCTTTTTCTATTTCTTTTTATAAGTGCCGGTTTTGTTTCTGAAAAAGCAAGAACAGAGGAATGGAAAAACAGAAAAATGTATAATCTATTTGAAAACTTTTATAGGTTCGGCAGTATAGTATTTGGAGGTGGTGATGTTCTTATGCCAATGATGTTGGATCAATACGTTGCAAGACCTACGGATAAAAGAACAATAGAAAAGAATCCGAATATCATCAAAATTAATAAGGAAGATTTGTTGATTGGATTTGGAATGGTAAGAGCAATTCCAGGACCTATTTTCTCCGTAGGTTCTTATGTAGGTAGCATGGCATTAAAAGAAGAATCAAGAGAAAAACAATTAATAGGGTCTATTATTGGTTCAATAGCGCTTTTCTTACCGGGTATTCTTTTGATGCTTTTTTTCTTTCCTTTATTTCAAATATTAAAAAAGTACGTTTTTATCATCCGAGCTATGGAAGGTATCCATGCCGTTATCGTTGCTTTTATGTTTGGTGCAGCCTATTTTCTTTGTTCATATTATACAATGATATCTGCACAAAAATTGTTTTTCGATATCGGTATCATCATAACAACTTTATTACTCCTACAATATTCAAGAATTCCTACACCTCTAATCGTGATATTCTTTTTATGCTTGGGATTTTTTTATCGATAAAAAAGATTCGATTCAATTAGCTCCATAACAGCATCAGGCACTAAAAATCGTATTGATTTTTTCTCTTTAATCATTTTTCTAATCATAGTAGAAGAAATATCCAAGAACGGAGCATTTACTCTTGAAACGTCTAGTCCATCTTTATTGATAAAAGGGAATCCCGGTCTCTCATAAACAAGAACAGGATATTGGTTAATAATAAAATCTCCATTTTTCCATTTATCAATATTTTGAAATCCATCACTACCCATGATTATAGAAAATTGATGATTTGGATATTGTTCCTTCAGATAGGTTAACGTATGTATGGTATATGATGGTTTAGGCAAAGAGAATTCGACATTGCTGGCCTTAAAACCTGGAACAGCATCAATTGCAGCACGAACCAAGAAAAGCCTGTGAGAAGCCTCTAATAAGCTAGATTCATTCTTAAAAGGATTTTGAGGAGAAACCACAAACCAAATTTCGTTTAATCCCGCAAAATTCAATATGTGTTGAGCAATGATCAAATGACCTTGATGAATAGGATTGAATGAACCAAAATACAGTCCAATTTTCATAATATAAAAATATATACTATATAATTTCCTCTACAACAATATTTTCCGCTTCTTCCAGTCGTAAACTTAACAGATAACCAGAGACAAGAACAGAAATGGGGTCTTTAAAAGGAGCAATATTTTCAACCTGTACGATTTCACCAGGAACACAACCCATTTCCATCAATTTCACATAAAGATCATTTTCCGAAAAAGACCTAATGATTGCTTTTTTCCCTGGTTCTATATCTGATAGCTTTTTAAACACAAGTAATAATTGTCCCCAAAGATAGATAATGATAATCGTCTTACATTAGCAAAAAAAACATGCAGATAAGCTTTCACTTTCTTCAATCTTGTGTTCTATCAAACAGAAACGACCTCAGGGCTTTCTTGCATTTTTTGACGAAAAAAGAAAAAACAAAAATAGAGTCAATCGATATCATTTTTTGTGACGACGAATATTTACACACACTGAATGTACAGCACTTGAATCATGATACTTTGACAGACATCATAACATTTGATTTGACACATAATAAAACCCAACCTAAAGTAGCTGAGTTGTATATAAGCGTTCCGAGGGTAAAGGAAAATGCAAAAATCTTCAAGACAACCATAAAAAAAGAACTACATCGTGTTATTTTTCACGGAACACTTCATTTGTGTGGGTACAAAGACAAAAAGCCAAACGAGGTGAAATTAATAAGAGAGAAAGAAGATGTGTATCTGAACTTGTATTTCAACAAACCTCAAAAGAGATAAACCCATGTTCCACGTGGAACATTTTAAAAAAGGTCTAAATATTGTAGTGTGTTTCACGTGGAACATGCTTTGGTTTGTCGGACTAGCTATTAACTTTGTAACATGTTTTTTCAATATGACATCATTGTGGTAGGGGCGGGACACGCCGGTTGTGAGGCGGCGGCTTCCGCAGCGAATATGGGAAGTCGGGTTCTACTCATAACCATGAATATGCAAACCATTGCCCAAATGAGTTGTAATCCAGCTATGGGAGGTATTGCAAAAGGCCAGATTGTTAAAGAGATTGATGCTTTGGGTGGATATAGCGGCTTGGTGACAGATAAAAGCATGATACAGTTCAGAATGCTGAATCGTTCAAAAGGACCCGCAATGTGGAGTCCTCGCGCTCAAAACGATAGAATGCTCTTTGCTTCTACCTGGAGAGAAATGCTTGAGAACACGCCCAACTTGGATTTTTATCAGGACACAGTACAGGGATTGTTGATAGAAAACGGCAAAGCCGTTGGTGTTGAGACGGGAATGGGACACAAAATTAGATCACGAGCTGTGGTTCTGACCAATGGAACCTTTTTGAATGGGGTGATTCATATCGGCGAAAAACAATTTGGTGGTGGTCGGGTTGCCGAAAAGGCCGCAACAGGCATTACGGAACAACTGGTATCGTTGGGATTTGAGAGCGACAGGCTCAAAACAGGAACACCGCCCAGAATTGATGGCCGAAGCTTGGATTATACCAAAATGGAGGAGCAAAAGGGAGATGAAGAGATTGTGGGGTTCAGTTATTTGCAAAAGCCAGAATTAAAGCCAGAAAATCAAAGAAGCTGTTGGATAACCTATACAAGCGAAGCAGTTCACGAAATACTTAAAACTGGTTTTGAATCCAGTCCGATGTTTCAAGGTAGAATACAGGGAACTGGACCAAGGTATTGTCCGAGTATAGAAGATAAAATAAACCGATTTGCCGAAAGGGACAGACACCAACTGTTTGTAGAGCCGGAAGGCTGGAATACCGTGGAGATTTACGTGAACGGATTTTCAACCTCACTATCAGAAAGTGTTCAGTATCAAGCACTTAGGGTGGTTCCTGGGTTCGAAAACTGTAAAATGTTCCGACCTGGCTACGCCATTGAATATGATTATTTTCCACCAACCCAGCTCCAGTTCAATTTGGAAACAAAACCGATTTCCAATCTGTTCTTCGCAGGTCAGATAAATGGCACAACAGGATATGAGGAAGCGGCTTGTCAGGGTTTGATGGCAGGAATAAATGCACACTTAAAGATTAACGAAAAGGAGCCATTGGTTTTACAACGAAGCGATGCCTATATTGGTGTTTTGATTGATGATTTGATCAACAAGGGTACCGATGAGCCCTATCGTATGTTTACAAGTAGGGCAGAGTATAGAACTCTGCTACGCCAGGATAATGCGGATTTGAGACTAACTGCGTTAAGTAATAAACTGGGGTTGGCTACCGAGGAGAGAATGAGAATTTGTGAGAAAAAACAAAAAGAGGTTGACGAGCTTACGGAACACCTTCTAAAGATGAACATAGAGCCCGATTCGGCCAATCCTTTTCTTGAAAGCGTTTGTTCGTCACCGTTATCAACCAAGCAGAAGGCCTCTCAGATTTTACTAAGACCCGGCGTTGAGCTAAGAAGTATGGTTTCACAAATCGATACAATGGGCCACCTCGCGGATATGTATGAGAGAGAGGTGCTTGAACAAACAGAGGTACAATTGAAGTATTCAACGTATATTGAAAAGGAAAAACAAATGGTTGAGAAAATGAGTCAGCTGGAAAACCTTGCCATTCCATCAAACTTTAATTATGAACAACTTGTTTCCTTGAGCAACGAAGCGCGTCAAAAATTTAAAAAAATTCAACCTAGAACGCTCGGACAAGCATCAAGAATTTCGGGGGTAAATCCGAGCGATGTTCAGATCCTTTTATTGTTCATGGGTAGATAATACTTGAATTATGAGCACAAAACAGATGGTGTTTGAAAACACAAGAAAAATGCTGGATCAAAACGGATTTATCATTGATTCGTTAGACGATAGCAGACCTTGGGGCGGTTTTTTTGTAATCAAAGAATCTTGTGCACCACAATTTATTGATCATTTTTTTCCAATGCTCAACAAGTCGGAATTGCTTACGGGTAAATTAAGTCCTAAGATTTTGCTGGTAGAGCCTCAAAAAAAATTGAGTTGGCAATATCACCACAGAAGATCCGAGGTATGGAAATTGATTGACGGACAAGCATCTGTAATCAGAAGCGAAACCGACAAGGAAAGCGAACCTACCCAAATGGTAATTGGAGAGCTTGTTGAACTCAAAAAAGGAGAGAGACATCGTTTGGTCGGTACAGACACTTGGGGCGTTGTTGCTGAAATATGGATTCATACCGACCCCATGAACCCTAGCAACGAAGAAGATATTGTTCGTCTTCAGGATGATTTTGGGAGATAAATAAATCGGAGTGGGGCCGACCCAACAACCCACACTCCGATGAAAAAGAAAGTTTAATCGTTGGCTCTTCCGCCAAGCATCAACATTTCATTAACCTGGATTTCGGAGATGTATTTTTTATTACCCTCCTTATCTGTGTAATCCCTGTTGATCAACTTTCCCTCTATAGCCACCTCGCTGCCCTTATCCAGAAACTTTTCGATTACTTCTGCCATCTTTCCCCAGGCAACCAAATTGTGCCACTGTGTTTCTTTCACTTTTTCACCCTTGCTATTGGTAAAGACTTCGTCGGTTGCCACAGAAAACCTCGCCCATTTTTTTCCGGCGTCCGTGCTCTTGATTTCTGGTGTTTTGCCAAGGTTTCCGATCAATTGAACCTTGTTTCTTAATGAATACATGTGATTGGTTTTTGTGTTTAAAATTTGAATAACGTTTTAGGTGCGCACCTTTTCAAAACACAAAAGTGAGGTGAATTAAAAACAACAACTGATTCATACCCGACACTTGTTGAAAATACCCGAGTAAACACAGAAAAACACTGTAGCAAAAAAAACCAAGCATATAACTTCGGGATAAAAAATGGAACAGAAAAAATGTCTGTTATGTGACAAGCCTTTCCGGGGAAGGTCCGACAAGAAGTTTTGTGACGACTATTGTAGGAATGCTTATAACAACAGCCGGAAAATGATCAACAGCAACGAAGTAAGAAAGGTGAATAACGTACTTGCAAAAAACAGAAAAATTCTTGAGTCGCTCTCGTGTGAATTGTCAAGCAAATACTTCAAAATCAAAAAGGAATCACTTGTAGATATGGGATACGTCTTTAAATATCAGACGCAACAAAAAAAATATAAAAGTGGAATTTCAATTCAGTTTTGTTATGATTACTATTATTTCGAATTGAATAACGGCTGGGTTGTCATGGCAAAAACGATGGATTAAATTCTGCAGAGTCTGGATATTATATCACGGTGTTGTGGAAACGCATCAATAAGCGTCTCTGCTTTTGCCAATTCAAAATCTTCAAAATCAAATCCAGGGGAAACCGTACAACCAACAAAGCAATATTCGCTATTTGTGTCAGGCTCGCTGGCGAACCAAGAGTTAGCTGGAACAACATATTGAAAAAGCGGATTGTCGATATCGTTTGATAGTTTAATCGTTTCTGCGTATCCGTTAGGGTGTATGATGTGAACCAAAAGGGGGTCTCCAGAATAAAAATGCCAACACTCATCACTTTTAATCCGATGGAAACCGGAGAAATTTCCTTTTTCAAGTAGAAAATAGATAGCCGTGGAGAAACGTCGAGAACCCTCAAAGCGTTCTGGTAGCGCATCAACCTCAACACCCTCCGCACTTCTGTAATTTTCTTTATACCAACCACCTTCGGGATGAGGCAGCATCCCAAAGGTTGAAATTAGTTTTTGAACGGTTTCTTTCGAATTCATGATAAAAAATCTTACTCATTTATTGGGATACATTACGACTTGGGATTATCCAGTTTGTATACGTTGTGTAAAGAGGACGATCCGGTTAAGCTTACATTTAGGTCTTTGATGATACCATCGTGTAAATCATATACCCAACCATGAACGTGAAGGGGTTGATTTCTTTCCCAGGCATTTTGAACAATGGTTGTTTTGCTAAGATCTCCCACCTGTTCAATGACGTTAAGCTCAACAAGTCTTCTACCTCTTTCTTCTTCGTTTTCTATGGCATCCAGATGTTTTTCATATAGCCTGTAAACATCTTTAATGTGTCTGAGCCAATTGTCTATCAAACCAAATTGTTTGTTTCCCATTGCTGCCAACACTCCACCACATCCGTAGTGTCCGCATACAATTATGTGTTTCACTTTCAAAACATCAACCGCATATGACAAAACACTCAGCATGTTCATATCTGAGTGTACCACCATGTTGGCGATGTTTCTGTGAACAAAGATTTCTCCAGGTTGGGTTCCTGTGATTTGATTAGCGGGAACCCGGCTGTCGCTGCATCCAATCCAGAGATATTCCGGGTTTTGTCCCCCGGAAAGATTGTTGAAATAATCCGGATCCAACTCAAGCTTTTTCTTAACCCAGTTTTTATTGTTTTCCAAGAGACGCGCATATGATTTTTCCATCTTGTTTGTTTTATTAGTGTGAAGATTGGACAAATCCAGTGTTGTCCATTTTGTATGATTCTTTAAAGTGTATGGTCTTGCAATTTATTTTTTTATGTGGTGCCTTGATGTCTCTGAACTCTTTAATTAATTCCAAAACATCAAAGTCTATATATTTTGTAGCAGAGGCGTCGATTACAACAATTGTATTTTCGGGGATTTTATTCAGCGTTTCTCGGATGCTTGCTTTGTTCAGAAAAGAAACCTCTTCCGCGAGATGAATTTTTATC
>JAURKN010000073.1 GCA_030831725.1 Ferruginibacter sp. | reverse complement strand
CTTAACGCCTCTTATACTCCAAGCGCCTCTGAAGTTTCGGCTCAATTGGCAACTTTGGTTCTTGTAGCCGAAAATGCTTGTGGAAGCTTTACAGATACAGTTCTTTTACTTTACACATTGCCTGTTCGATACATACAGATTTCGGCCAAATCAACCAAAGAGGGTAACCTGATTCAATGGTCAACCTCTTCGGAATATAATAGCCGAGGGTTTGAATTGCAGCGTTCCACCAATGGAACAGACTTTACCCCTATTGAGTTCATCGCAACAAAAGCGATCAATGGCAATAGCAATGCGATGCTCTCTTATCAAACCATGGATAAATCTGTTTTGTCGAACACCATGTATTACAGATTAAGACAAATGGATATTGACAATACCGCTCGATTCAGTGATATAGTGAAAGTTTCTGGCAATAATATAAAGCCGTTATACATCAGTTCTATCTCTCCGAATCCATCAAGAAATTTGATTCAATTGGGCATACATGCTCAAAGCAACAAAAATGCATCAATTGTCATTTCTGACGCATCTGGGAAAATAATACAGAGAAGAACAATTCAGTTGAATGCTGGATACCAGAACATACCTTTTGATATCACTCGCTACGCAACAGGAACTTATTTTGTTCTTGTTCAAACAACAGATGGACAAAAAACAACTTCAAGTTTTGTAAAACAATAAAAAATCATTCAGTAAACGAAAAGCTGCCTTTGGGCAGCTTTTTTTTATTAATTTCATTTGATGAGCATGTTGAAAAAATCGATCCTTTTTATATTAATGATTGCCATCATTTTTTCATCTTACTCTTGCCATTCGTCAAGAAAAACGATTAAGTCTGATCCGGCATCAGACCTAAAGTTGGTTAGGGTAAAGATTAAAAACAATCCACCTAAGTTGAGTATAGATGTTGGACGGACAGATCCTGAAGAATTTGTTACTTATGCGGAACAGTTTGTAGGGGTTAAATATTTGTTTGGTGGTACAGACCCCAAAAAAGGATTCGATTGTTCGGGATTTCTGTTTTATGTATTCAATCATTTCGGGGTAAAAGTTCCACGAACATCGGAACTATATACCAATGCTGGAAAAGAAGTGGAGGTTGACGAGGCCCAAAAAGGCGATTTGATTCTATTCACCGGATCAGATCACAAGTCCGGAAAAGTGGGGCATATTGGGATAATCGTAGAAAATAAAAGGGGAAAACTAACATTTTTACATGCAGCATCAGGTGGAGGAAAAGGAATCAGCTATTCTGGAATCAATTCTTATTTTGCCATTAGGTTCGTTAAAATCATCCGCATTTTCTCCTGAAAAGGCATTCTATAAGGAATTCAAAACATATCTGTAATACTGAATCGAATAGACATTTCAATCGGTTAAATAGATTAATTTCGCACTGAAATAAGTTTGTTCGTACATGAAGAAAATCAGAAATTTTTGCATTATTGCCCATATTGATCATGGTAAAAGCACGCTTGCAGACCGTTTGCTGCAAACAACCAATACCATAAGTGAACGTGATATGCAAGCACAGGTGCTTGATGACATGGATTTGGAACGCGAAAAGGGTATTACCATCAAGAGTCACGCCATTCAAATCAACTATCCTTATAAAAAAACGGACTCGCCTCTTTCAGTTGATGAAGGAATGTATACGCTCAATTTGATCGACACTCCAGGCCACGTGGATTTTAGCTATGAAGTGAGTAGGGCGTTGGCATCTTGCGAAGGTGCGCTTTTACTTGTAGATGCCACACAGGGCATTCAGGCTCAAACGATCAGTAATCTATATCTCGCTATCGACAATAACCTGGAAATCATTCCCGTCATCAATAAAATTGATATGGACGGTGCCATGATTCCGGAAGTGAAAGATCAAATCATTGAACTGATTGGCTGTAAAGAAGAAGAAATCTTATTGGCTAGCGGAAAATCAGGAATCGGCATCGAAGAGATACTCCAAGCTATTTGTGAGCGCATCCCAACACCAACTGGAAATCCGGATGCTCCATTGCAGGCCTTGATTTTTGATAGTGTTTTCAACAGTTTCCGCGGTATCATCATCTATTACAGGATATTCAACGGGTCGATCAAAAAGGGCGACAAAGTCAAGTTTTTCAGCACCGGTAAAGAATATGAAGCAGATGAGGTTGGCATTTTAAAACTTGGGCTAGAGAAAAAAGACCAGGTTCAATGCGGAGACGTGGGGTATATCATCACCGGTATCAAAAATGCTAAAGAAGTTAAAGTGGGAGATACCCTCACCACAGTGAATAATCCTACTGACGCCAGAATAGACGGATTTGAGGATGTCAAACCCATGGTTTTTGCCGGTATTTTTCCTGTAGACACCGATAAATTTGAAGAACTCAGGGATTGCATGGAGAAACTGCAATTGAATGATGCATCGCTTACATTCGAGCTTGAAACATCACAGGCCCTTGGGTTTGGTTTCCGATGCGGATTTTTGGGAATGCTTCACATGGAAATCATCCAAGAACGTCTGGAACGAGAATTTAACCAGACCGTAATCACCACGGTTCCAAACGTAAGCTTCATCGCATATACAAACAAAGGAGAAAAAATTGATGTTCATAATCCGGTGACTTTGCCGGATCCCACCCGAACAGACAGAATAGAAGAGCCTTTTATCAGGGCGCAAATCATTACAAAACCGGATTATATCGGAAACATTATGACCCTTTGCATCGGCAAAAGAGGCATTTTGGTTCATCAGGGATATCTTACACCAACCCGTGTGGAATTGACTTTTGAAATGCCTTTGACGGAGATTGTTTTTGATTTCTACGATAAACTCAAATCGCAAACCAGAGGATATGCCTCATTTGATTATCAACCCATCGGATTCAGGGAAAGTGATATCGTCAGAATGGACATCCTATTGAACGGAGAAAAAGTGGACGCGCTGAGCGCATTGATTCACAGAAGCCGTTCTCAGGAATTTGGAAGGAAATTGTGTGAAAAATTGAAAGAGCTTTTGACAAGACAACAGTTCCAAATCGCCATACAGGCGGCAATCGGAGCGAAGGTAATCGCCAGGGAAAACATAAGTGCCATGAGAAAAGATGTGACAGCCAAATGTTATGGTGGTGATATAAGCCGTAAACGTAAATTGCTTGAGAAACAGAAGGAGGGTAAAAAAAGAATGAGACAAATTGGAAATGTGGAAGTTCCACAGGAAGCCTTTCTTGCAGTGTTGAAATTGGATGATTGATTTCAGAATAAACCGATATTAAATGATGAAGCCCCTGAATCAGGGGCTTTTCAATTGGAACGAGTTTGTAATTATTTGAGAGATTCTATCTTCTTCACAAAGTTAGATTTTGGCTGTGCACCAACAAGCTTGTCTACAACCTTACCATCTTTGATGAACAATATGGCAGGGATACTGGTGATTCCGAAATTCATGGAAATTTGCGGGTTGTGATCCACGTTCACTTTTCCCACTTTTACAGTGCCATCATATTCTTTGGAAAGTTCTTCAATAACAGGACCGATAGCACGGCAAGGACCACACCATTCAGCCCAAAAATCAACAACTGATAATTGTTTGGAATCTAAAACTTCGGTTTGGAAGTTAGCATCCGTGAATTCTAATGCCATAAAAATTTGGTTTTTTATTATGTATGTTTTAAAAATTGTTTCCTTTTTCTTTCTTTTTTCTCACTGCTTCTAACTCTTTTTCTTACTCCTGCAAATTTATGTCCAATAATTCAAAATGTAATATCGACATGACAAGTTGTATGTTAAATGTTCATAAGAAAAACCAGACTACCCATTTTGTAATGCGATCTGTGTTTTGATATGTGCATTTTGTCCTAAAAAATGAATAAAATCATCATTCAGGGTGAACCCTTTTTCCAGGGTTGACAAGCTGATTTTTCTTTGGTTTTGCATATCGTACACATTTATTTTCAAAGAGGTTTTTCCCGGGTTTAACTTGATGTTGTTTTCCACAAAATCGACGAAAGGCTCGTCAATCCAGTTGGGTTGCATCTCCAGAATCACTTGTTTGGTAAGGGTTGATTTTACAGTATCCAAAAGATGAAATTTGGAAACCTTGAACTCATAAGGACTGGTATTGAATCTTTGCCTGAAGTTGCCCTCAATCATTACAATTCTCCCGTTTTCCAGATAATTGGAATACTTCACATAGTCTTCATTCCATAGTAAAAATTCGGTTTTCCCGGTATAGTCTTCCAGGTGAAATGATGCGAATTGTTTTCCTGCTTTGGTCAGTCTGTGTTGTGGATCTATGATCATGCCTGCAAGTCGCAGTGTTCTTGTGTTTGGATGAGTTTGTATCGTCGTCTTGATTTCGTTAAAGTCTTCTACGGCATGAATCTGATAATGCTCCATTTCAAACCTGAAATTGTCCAACGGATGTCCACTCATGTACATGCCGGTGATTTCTTTTTCATGATCCAGTTTTACCACCAACTGCCATGGATCACACGTAGGTAATTTGGGAGGAACAATATCCGGCATTTGCAAATCACCGAATAGAGTATTGCTGGCTTGATTGGATTGACTTTGGAATACAGAAGCGAACTTCAAGAGCTTTTCAAGATTCGAATTGTCACCGGCGGGCTGATAAAAATATTGTGCACGATGCATGTCAGTAAAACAATCAAAAGCACCACTATAAATCAGGTTCTCCATTGATTTTTTATTGCATGCTTTGAGATTGATTCTTTTTAGAAATTCAATCACGGAAGAAAAATGGCCGCCTTTTTGTCTTTCTTCAATTATGCTGTCTATGGCATTTTCTCCTACACCTTTGAGTCCGCTGAATCCGAACCTGATCTCCCCTTTTTTATTTACCGCAAAACCTTGTTGAGACTCATTCAAATCCGGCCCAAGCACTTTTATTCCCATTCGCTTGCACTCTTCCATGAAGAAGGTGATTTTATCTATATTTCCGGCATGATTGAGTACCGCTGCCATGTATTCACTTGGGTAATGCGCTTTCAGATATGCGGTTTGATAGGCAACAAAAGCATATCAGGTTGAGTGGGATTTATTAAACGCATATTGAGCGAATGCTTCCCAATCCGACCATATTTTATTTAATTTTTCCGCAGGATGTCCTTTTGAAGTTGCACCTTCCACAAATTGAACTTTCATTTTATTGAGTGTTGCAATTTGTTTTTTACCCATGGCTTTACGGAGCACATCCGCAT
>JAURKN010000072.1 GCA_030831725.1 Ferruginibacter sp. | reverse complement strand
GTCAAGATCTTATCATCATCCATTTTTCTTGTAACCTGTAACGTATCGAGATGACTCATGATTTCTCTTTTTCTGAAAAGCACATCAATCAACGTTGTGGCTTTTTCGCTGAGTGGCGACTGAGGATAATTGTCAAGCAATTGTGTGAGTGTGACAATAGCTTCACTGTCGAGTCCGCATTTTATGTGATACACAGATTCTATGTATAGCAACTGAGGAGTCCAGTATTGTTTTCCATGAGCGCTGTCCTCTTTTTTCTTCATTGAAACCGCTTTCTCATATTCACCTCTGATGAACAAATCATAAATGGTCTGATATCTTGCGGAAACCTCGGGATTGTTTTTTTCAGGCTGGAGTTCGTTCGGATTGTTTAGGGTTTTTAATGCCTTGCTTTGGCTGAATTCCTTTTCAAGCAATTGTTTATAGTATGCAGCCTTTTCATTGTCGTTCAATTTCGTGTAGCAATAATACATGCCAAGATAAACCTCCCCCTCTTCCAGTTTTTCAGGAAAGCGTTGGAGATAGATTTCATAAGAATAAATGGCTTGTTGATAATCCTGAAGTTCGTACTGAAAAAGTCTGGCAAGTTCAAGTAAAGCCTGCGCGATTTTATTGTTTGAACTGTCCAATGCCTCCAAGGTAAGCGGCAGATTCTGCATCAAGGCATCATATGTGAAAGCCAATGGTTTTCCCGATTCGTCCGTTTGGGCCTCTGAAGGTGGCGCCATTGGATCCGGAGCTGAGGCATCAATACTGACAGCCGTCATGGCAGATTGTCTTCTCCAATTGTCGGTATTATCCCTACGTCCCCATTTCGATTTGAATTCATTAAAACCTCTCGACTTCATTGAACTATTGTAGAAATACCATTCCCCCTTTGTATTTGTTGTGAATAAATCAGGCGATTCATTGTTTTTTGAATTCCCGAAACTATTAAGCGTCTCACCCACAAAACCGGGTTCGGTATCTGGCAATTCATTTTCCTTTCTGAGTTTTTTCACCAGCTTCTTGACAAAAACATCACGATCGGCCGGAGGCAATGAAGCAACCATTTGCAAACTATCTTCTGTTTCAATGATCGATAATTGCGTTGCCACTTTTCTCAAACTGGCCTTTCGATCCATCACTTCAGCGGAATCCGTCAATATGCTTTGATCATTTATATCAAGACTATCATAATGGTCGGCTGCACTTTTATATTGCTTTTGCTGATAGGCAATTCGACCCAGAACAAGATGTGCCTTGTTTCGAAATGGAAGATTGTTTTCATTTACAACAAGACTTTTTTCAAAATAGACTATTGCCTGATTGGTATCTGGTTTCTGAAGGCTGAGCATGCCTGCGCTGTGATACAAAATATCCCTGTAGGTTTCATATTTATCACGCTTAGCCATTTTTACCAGAGTGGCAATGTTCTCGTCGAGTTCCTTTGTATTGCCTGAATTTCTCAGCATTTTAGCATCATTCAATCTCGCATAAATATCGAGTAAAGGGTTAACCGTACCTGAGGCAGAACGTTTGTAAAACGCTGAGGCCTTTTCGAAATCGCCATTCAATTCGTTGAGCTGACCCAATAAAAAATACCATCTCGACCTGTCAGATTTTGTTTCGCCTGATGAGACAGCCCTTTCAAGATAATGAGCTGCGCTATCATACCCTTGTTGCTGAAAATACCAGTAGGCAGTTACTTGGTCAAGGTCATCACGAAGTCTTTTTGGGAGATTGGGATCTTCCTGCAGTATGTTTATCAAACCTGCGGATTCTCCATATTGAGCCATTTCTATATAAGTTCGAGCAAGCCAAATCAATGCTTCATTCCGACTAGGAGGAAGACCTGTAACTTTTTGTATGAAATTTCTTTTTTCGCTGTTGGCTATGGAAAGTTTGTAGGATGATGCGTCTGCCCCAGTACCGACCACCCTGTTTTCATCTTCATCTTTTTTTCTTGGAAAAAGATTGTAGTTGATGAACTGAAAAGTTAGTGCGGCCGAGTCGAACACTTTGCGGTACAGATAGGCCTTTCCGATTAGGAGATAAAGATTATCTACCCACTCACTTCGAAGATCATGCAACAATATTCCGGCGGTAGCCTTGTATATGACCGAATCCAGCTCAACCTGCTGTGCAGAAGTATTGTCTAGCGAGTACCCGTAAAAAGGAAGAAGATGCGAATGATCGTCCTGATTACTAGACTTGGCCATCTCAACTACGGCATTCAGCTTGTTGTTTGCGTTGAAATAATAATTGAAGCGGGTAACATTGTTCTGCGTGAACCTTCTGATTTTAGTAAATTTCTTGTCCGCCGTCTTTTCAGAACCTAATTTTTTTTCCTCATATTCTTTAGGCTTGGACTCTTTCCCAAATGGATCGAAAGTCCAGGTTGGCTGACCTACAGCAACATAGATGGAGGAAAAAAAGATCCAGGCAACGATATAGGCACAACGCATACTACCTTTCATGAGTAAGATTATTGCAATATTCGGCTAAATATCGGAAATTTTGGGGTTATGGCAAGGCAAATCAATAGTTGTTAACGAAGTTTAACGACGCAAAGTTCCAATGTTAAGCCTATCGGAATGAAAGATTAAAAAAAAACATAGCTTTGAAATGCTGAGGTTCAGCCGGAAATCGGAAAAAATGGAAAAACCTGAAGTACAAAACAGACTTAAACGGCTTAGAAACAGATATAGGCTGGTTGTGATGAACGAGGACACCTACGAAGAAGTGGTGAAGTTCAAATTGACCCGACTCAGTGTTTACATCGCACTCAGTTCCGCTTTTGTGTTCATGGTTGCCATCACTTCCGCATTGATTATTTTCACCCCTTTGAAATATTATCTTCCGGGTGTGGGATATGGAAATGCAAAACAAGTCCGGGAATTCAGAAAGCTAAAAATTCGAACAGATTCCATCGAAAGAGCCCTCAGCCAACAACAACAATATTTTGAACATCTC
>JAURKN010000071.1 GCA_030831725.1 Ferruginibacter sp. | reverse complement strand
GCGCTATGTTTTCAAATTTTGCCAAGCTGGAGTTCAGTATCCAGTTCAGTCAATAACGCCCCTTTTTCAAAGTTCGAATCGTTTGCAACACAATGGCCAGCATAATCAATCCGATTCCTGCATAAAAATGACGGTTCAGCATTTCATGTTCCTTATACATGAAAAATGCCAGCAAAACACCATAAACGGGTTCCAGATTATAGGATAGATTAACCGTGAATGCCGATATCTTTTTTAACGCTTCAAGCTGGAGCAGAAAAGCCAGAACCGTACAAAAAAGAGATAATAATGCCAATAAAATAAGGTCTGATACACTTGGAATCATTTCACCATCCGGAAATATGGATAGATAAAAAGGCAGAATCAAACTCAACGACAACCCTCCCATCAGAAACTCATAAAAACTCAGTTCATACACGCTAACTTCTTCCAGCAGTTGTTTGTTGAAAATGGGAAAAATAGCAGAGCCTAAGGCTGCCAGAATACCGAATATCACTCCTTTTTGAAACTGAGGATGAAAATCGAAAATGATGTAGACTCCAGCTAAAGCTATCAGCCCAAGCAATACTTCGACTGCCTTCATTTTTTTTCGGAGCAGAAACGGTTCTATGAGGGCGGAAAAGAAGCCGGCAGCAGAAATACATACAACAGCGACGGAAGCGTTTGCATATTTGACACTTCCGTAAAAAAGTACCCAATGCAACGAGAGAATAAGTCCTACACCGGAAATTTTCAGAATGGTTTTCATAGGCAACTTTCTCAATTGCCCCATACTTCCAAACAGAACTCCGGCAATGATTGCAGAAAAAAACAGCCTGAACCATACGAGCATCCCTTCGTTCAATTGGATCGCCTTGCCAAAAATCGGAGTGAATCCGGCAAGCAATACCGCCGTATGTAAAAACAAAATGGCCTTCTTCATCTGAACACAAAGGTAACGCCACTTCATATCCGCAATGTCGTTTTGAAATATTCATGTTATTTTTGAACCATGAATCTGTCCTTACAAATCCAGCAGATAGCTGCTGAAACATTAGAAAATCTCTACCAAGAGTCTTTTACCGTTTCTGATTTTCAAATCAATGAAACCAAACCCGAATTCGAAGGAAATTATACCATCGTCTTGTTCGCTTTGGTAAAAAGACTTAAAAAATCTCCCGATGCGATTGGACAGGAGCTGGGGCAAACATTGATTGAAAAACATCCTGAACTTTTCACCGGATTCAATATCATCAAAGGTTTCCTGAATCTGACCATATCCGACGAATATTACAAAAGCATCCTGCTCCGATTCAACAACGATGTGTGTTTCGGCAAACATCCCATGAACGGCAAAAAAGTGATGGTGGAATATTCATCACCCAACACCAACAAACCCCTTCACCTCGGTCACCTCCGAAACAACTTTCTGGGATGGAGTGTTGCCGAAATCCTGAAAGCCAACGGCTACGAGGTATATAAAAGTTGTATTGTCAACGACCGTGGCATTCACATTTGCAAAAGCATGGTCGCATGGCAGCTGTTTGCCAACGGAGCAACTCCCGAAAGCACAAACACCAAAGGGGATCATTTCGTGGGTGATTACTATGTAAAGTTCAATGATGCATACAAGAAAGAAATTGCGGAAGGCATTGCCGCAGGACTTTCGGAGGCGGAGGCGGAAAAAAATGCGCCAATCATGAAGCTAACCCAACAAATGCTTGTGGATTGGGAAGCCGGAAAGCCGGAAGTGATGGACCTCTGGAAAAAAATGAACGCATGGGTTTATAAGGGTTTCGATGTTACCTACGCTTCGATCGGCAGCGATTTCGACAAAATCTATTACGAAAGCAATACCTACCTCCTGGGCAAGGATACCGTACAGAAAGGTCTTGAAAAAGGAATCTTCTACAAAAAAGATGACGGCAGTGTTTGGATTGATCTTCAACCTGATGGCTTGGATGAAAAACTATTGTTGAGAAAAGATGGTACTTCCGTATACATCACACAAGACATCGGTCTTGCCATGCAGAAGTATGAAGAGTATAAGATCGACAAAAGCATCTATGTGATAGGCGACGAACAAAATTATCACATGAAAGTGCTGCAACTCATCGCTCAAAAATTGGGACTACCCTATGGCAATGACATACACCATCTGAGTTATGGGATGGTGGAACTGCCTTCAGGCAAAATGAAAAGCAGAGAAGGAACTGTAGTGGATGCCGATGATTTGGTAGATGAAATGAGAAACACGGCAAAACAACACACAGAATCTCTTGGCAAAGTGAAAGACTTTAATCCAGAAGAATTGAACCAGCTCTACAGCACTATCGGGTTAGGTGCCATGAAGTTTTATTTGTTGCGCGTGGATCCTAAAAAGAAAATGATCTTCAATCCAGAGGAATCCATCGACTTTCACGGCTTTACAGGTCCTTTCATACAATATTCATACGCAAGGATCAAAAGTATTTTACGTAAGGAAGAACCTATTTCAACACCAAGTTCTTTCTCTTCTCCCCTGCTTCCTTTGGAAAAGAAACTTTTGTTTGAACTGGAACAATACCCACAAATATTATCAACTGCAGGAAATGCGCTTGACCCCTCCGTTTTGGCAAATTTCCTTTTTCAACTTGCGAAATCGTTCAACGCATTCTACGCAGAACACTCCATCTCAAATGCCGAGAATGAAGAGAAAAAACAGCTTCGCTTGGCACTGATTGGCATGATTGCCAATGTGATTCAAAGTGGCATGCAACTTTTAGGCATCAGGGTTCCTGAAAGGATGTAATTTTCCTTTTAAATAATCCACAAAAAAATCGCCTTTTTGTTAATAAAAAATCAGCATTAAGGGATATTCATTTAGTTGATTTACATTTGCAGATAGAAATTATTGAACATCAATATAAAAGAGATGACTAAAAAAGTGAACAAGATTGGTGTGCTTACCAGTGGTGGTGACAGTCCGGGAATGAATGCTGCCATACGTGCCGTAGTTCGTACCGGAATTTATCACGGATTGGAAGTTTTTGGTATTTCGCATGGCTATGCCGGCATGCTGGCAGGTGAGATAGAGCCTATGGAAAGCCGCAGCGTGGCAAATATAATACAACGTGGTGGAACCATCTTGAAAACGGCAAGGTGCAAAGAGTTCATGACTCCGGAAGGAAGAAAAGCCGCCTACGCAAATCTTCAAAAACATGGAATTGATGGGCTTGTGATTATCGGAGGAGATGGGAGTTTTCGTGGGGCTCAGGTTTTTAGCAATGAATTTGACATTCCATGTATCGGTCTTCCCGGTACCATCGACAAAGACATAGCAGGCACTGACTTTACCATAGGATTCGATACCGCTGTCAACACGGCCGTTGAAGCCATCGACAAAATCAGGGATACCGCAGATGCACATGACAGACTCTTCATCATTGAAGTGATGGGTAGAGATGCTGGCTATATCGCTCTACACAGCGGAATCGCCACAGGAGCGGAAAATATCCTTATCCCAGAAAGAAAAACAAACGTAGAAGAGATTGTGCGTTCACTGGATGAAAAATCCAAAAGAAAAAAACTAGTGAATATGATCATCGTTGCTGAAGGTGACGATTTCGGAGGCGCCAACGAACTATCTTCTTACATCAATAAAAACCTTCCTGAGCTGGAAACCAGGGTTTGTATTCTCGGTCACATCCAAAGAGGCGGTTCCCCAAGCTGTTTGGACCGCGTGATCGCAAGCCGAATGGGTTATCACGCCGTGGAATGTTTGATTGAAGGCAAACACAATGTGTTTGTCGGAATATTGAACAACAAGATGAACTATACTCCATTGAATGAAGCGGTGAAGAAAAAGCAGAAAATCAATGAAGAATGGATGAACATCGTCAAAATACTTGCATCATAATCAAAATCCAAACCAATGAGAAAAGCGATTGAAAAATACCTCCACACGGAGATGGACAACAAAGCTTCGTATGTGCATTCCCGTAAGCGGACCAAAATCGTCGCAACGGTAGGACCGGCTTGCGATACTTACGAAGGACTATTGAATCTGGTAAAGGCAGGAGTAAATGTGTTCAGGCTTAATTTTTCTCATGGTGCACATGAAGACAAAAAGAAAATCATAGACCACATCCGTCAAATCAATAAAACAGAACCTTTCAACATTGCCATTCTCGGTGACTTGCAAGGCCCGAAATTGAGGGTCGGAGAATTGGAAAATGGAAAAATAGAACTCCGCCCCGGACATGAATTCATATTCACCACAGAAAAACAAATCGGCACAGAAGAGAAAATCTATGTATCCTACAAAAACCTCACCACCGATGTGAAACCCGGCGAGCGTATTTTTTTGGATGATGGAAAAATGGAGATTACTGTAGTAGAAATTTTGAATGATAAAGAAGTGAAAGTCCGAGTAATCCTGGGAGGAACACTTTTGCCAAAAAAGGGAGTAAACCTGCCAGATAGCGCCCTTTCCCAACCGGCAATGACCGAAAAAGACAGAGAAGATCTTGAATTCATATTAGCAAATCAATTGGATTGGGTCGCTCTTTCATTTGTGAGAAAAGCCATTGACATCACCGAGCTAAAATCCATCATCAAAGAGAGGAATAGTAAAGTGAAAGTGATTGCCAAAATCGAAATGCCTGAAGCGCTCAAAAATCTTCGTGAAATCATTCTGGAAAGTGACGGCGTCATGGTAGCCAGAGGCGATTTGGGTGTAGAAGTTCCGATTGAACAAGTTCCTGTCATACAAAAAGACATCATCAGAAAATGCATGCACAGAGCCAAGCCTGTTATTGTAGCCACACAAATGATGGAGAGCATGATGGACAGGACAAAGCCCAACAGAAGCGAAGTGAGCGACGTTGCCAATGCCGTGCTCGAAGGTGCGGATGCTGTCATGCTGAGCGGAGAAACAGCAATGGGTTCTTATCCTACTTTGGTTGTGGAAACCATGAGCAAAATCATCCTAGGTGTTGAAAATTCAGTGTATGATTACAACCGCGACGATATTCTAACCCCTCAACCTCACTCTCCTACTTTTCTAAGCGATGCCATATGCTATTCGGCATGCAAACTCGCTGATGATTCACGTTCAGACGCCATAATCGGAATGACACAAAGCGGCTACACAGCATTTATGCTTAGCAGTTATCGTCCTAAATCTCCTGTCTACATATTCAGCAAGGAAAAAACCCTGATCAGTCAACTCAGTTTGAGCTGGGGCGTAAGAGCTTTCTATTATGCTGAAGAAGAGAGTTTGGATGATATCATTTTCGATCAGATCGATATTCTAAAGCACAGGGGATTCATAAAAAGCGGGGATGTTGTGGTTAATACAGGAAGCACACCAGTAAAGTTGCATCTACCGACCAATATCATCAAAATCACCAAAGTGGATTGATCTACTTTAGGATCGACTCGAAATACTGAATCAGCATATTGAGACTTATCGTACATTCGAAACAAAACTTCGACATGTACGATTCTCATTTCATCAAGTTATTGCTGCTTTTATTTTTTTCTTTTGCCATCGATGCCACTGGTCAATCCGTATTGATTCCCGAACCGGCTTTCCAAAAAACAGGGATTGGGGAATTCGTTTTTACTTCTGCAACGAAAATGGAATATCCCAAAAATGTTTCCTCAAGT
>JAURKN010000070.1 GCA_030831725.1 Ferruginibacter sp. | reverse complement strand
GTCTTATATTGATAAAAGAGCAGCATTAAGTTTTATATTATATCCCAAACCATTTGGGATACAGGCCGAATATAACATTGGAGTAGGACCGGAATTCAATTCAAAAACAGACTCTATTGAATCAAAACAATTGAAAGGTGGATATGTCACAATATCATACCTTCTTAAAAAGGGGAATCAAACCATCATCCCATTCACAAGATATCAGAATTACCAAGGAGGAAAAAAACATGAATTAGACGCAAGAAGTTATAATGTTAATGAATGGGAAATAGGTGTTGAGTGGCAACCATACAAATCTATTGAGTTTGTAGCTAACTATACTATTTCAAAGAGAAGATTTGAAGACTATGTTCTGAAATCTAATTTTCAAAAAGGTAATTTACTGAGGTTACAGGCGCAAATCAATTTTTAAAAAGAAGTCTGCATTCCATAAAACTAAGATTTCAGTAGAACTACAAATTCAAAATCATATATTCCAATATTTTTCTGGTATCCGAATTGATTCTACCATTGTGTTCGTTGTGGAATGTAGTATAATAAACCCATCCGCTATTGTTTGGATTGTTGCAAGCGCCTACCGTATCGCCATGTAACAAGTGAGATTGTAACGAAGTGGTACTCACAGTTAACGTAACCGTTTGGTTGTTGAGTCCGGTTTGGTGACATATGGTCACATGTGAAGTATCTGTTGTTCCTATAGTGATGTTGGGTGTGCCTCCGAAAGGATTTTCAAATTGATTTGTACGGATGAGCAACGCTTCTTGGCTGCTGTCGCGAACAAGTACTTCCCAATAGTTTTCATCTACAAACTGGATTTTTTCCCAGGCACTAAGGTTGTATACCAAATCGATATTGGTTTTATTAAGAAAAAGCCCAAGGTCATATGAGGCAATCGATGCTCCATTGATGAAGCTTGAAACGCCTATTCTTTTGCTACATACTGTTGAATCCGGTATGAATCCATAATCTCTTTGAATCGGGCATGGCAAAGTATTGTTGATTCCATCTAAAAAATTCATGGAAAAATCAGAAGCATAAATACTTCCACCCAGTGCCACATATTGTGACAACAAATAGTCCGTAATTCCACTTGGCAATACGTTTGTTACACCACAGTTTAGAAAAATGGCATCGAAGCGGGCTAATGATGCCAAAGTCTGAAAATCGGTAGCATAAAGTGGAGTTGCCTGATAACCCAATGAATCGCGCAAGATCGCTTCTATCTTATCATAATTTCCGGGCAAATAAGCGAATGTGGCAACCTGATTCAGTCTGAGGGTCTCATTCAACACCAAGGTCTGATTTGGTTCTACTGTGATGTTTACAATGGTTCTAAAATGGTTCCCTTTTCCGGTCTGTATCCTTAATTCCTGCTCTCCTGCCGGTACTCCAAGTTGAAACTCTCCTTCCTGGTTTGTATAGGTGAAATACGTATTTGATGCTGTATTTACAAAAACCAAAGCCCTGCTAATGGGGGTTTGCATGTTGGCTGCAACCACTTTTCCAACAATAGTGGCATTCACCACTTCGCCTGTCGGATCAGTAACCTGGTCTTTCTTACATGCGCTCAAAAAGACAACCAAAGAAAATAACAGATAGGAAAGAGACCTTTTCATGTTTTTATATTTGTTTTTTGTAGACTTGTATCTTGCTTTTGCAGATAAACAAAGTTGATGATTATTATCTAATTTTCGAAAGTATGCAATTTATCTGTTCCAAAACATGTCCGATAATAATTTTTGTCTCCGAAAATGAAAGAACCCCGGACAAGCCGGGGTTCGATATTATTTGATGTATTTCCTTATTACTGAGGAATCACTTCATAGGTATTCTTTACAAAATTCACACGAATCTTGTAGTTTCCTGCCAAAGCAGGAGTAGGAATAGCGGCAGGATCTCCCCCGCCTCCGTAGTTGGCTCCCAAATCACCGCCCGATGCAGATGATCCTCCGAACTGTGGTTGCCATTGTGCGTCGGTATCCAAAAACTTGTACAATTTACCTGGTTGCAAGGCCATGGTGATTTCGAAAACACCATTGCTCACCATTGTCATGGCTTGTGCGTTACCTGGTGAGTTTGTCCAACCGCTTGGTGTTGCGTCTCCTGTGATATACAAGGTTTCACGCATTGGGTTGTTCACTTTGGTAACAGTATATCTTCCGATTTGGAAATCGAAAATCATTCTGTACCAGTTGTCGCCTTCAGCAACACTTCCCGGAATATCCTGTGGGAAATTATATCCGAATGCACCCGTGTTTGCTGCTCCAGGAATGCTATTATCCTGAACGGAATATTTGTTGCCCCAGTTTCCTGCTTCAGGAAGCAAAAGGTAGGCGCTGCTACCGCTCAAGTGGTAAATACCTCCCCAAGTTGTTTCATCCAAACGGGTCAGTTCACGCACAGGAGGCATAGAGCTTGGATTTGTCCATCCGAAATCTGTCGCACCTCCAACAATAAATAATTTGTTGGTGAAAGGTAGTGTTACTGCAGGTGGAAGTTTGTATGGCGTAGCCGTCATTGTGATGCTGTTTGAAATCAAACGCTCATTGTTGTTGCCATAAGATGAAATCAAACGGGCCTGAATGGAATAGGTAACGTTGTAAGTGAAACCCAATCCCATCAAAGCGTCATTTACTTCTTTCGCAGTGAATGTAACTGATGTAGCAGCAAGAATGGTTTTGGAAAACGCATTCGTAAAGTCTTTTCCGGCAGAATCAATCTGAAGGATATACTTATGATTCGTAGAATCAGTAGCATAATCAGGATAAGTCCAACTGAAAGTAACCAATGCGTTGGATGAATCTGCTGCTTGTGCGGCGAGTGTGTTGGTAGATGCACTCAACACCGAATTTGTGCCGTTACCATAGTTTGGCAATGGATCAACTTTGTCGCAGGCCGTCATGGCAAGTACAGCTGTGAATCCGGCCAATATTGATTTGAATATGTTATTCATGTTGAATAATTTGTTTTAGGTTTCTTGATTATTGAGGAGTCAAAGTGAATTTTCCACGTTGGAAATCTACAGTGACTTTATACCTGCCTGATGTTGCCGGTGCGATAAGGTCGCCACCTTCTGGCTTGAACTCGTCTTCGTTCGGATTGTTAGAGTTGTTCGCTCCCAATCCACCGTATTTAGCTCCCCAGAATCCATTGATCGGCAAGAATAGGTAAGAGTTACCACCAGTGATATCAACAACCAGCTCATATAATGTTGGTGTGATCTGGGTGAACTTCTGACCTGGAACAGGAACTGGATTGTTCCAGCCTCCTGGTGTTGCACTTCCTACCATGAACAACTCACCGCCTGATGGTGGAGCTACTTTTGGAGGAATAGCATATGGAGTAGCTTCAAACGAAAGGGTGTTTGAAATCACTTTACCGTTGTCGTTGTTCAAAGTGGCGATTACACGGATTTGCAAATTGTAAGTCACTCCTGTAGACAGATTCAACTGATTTAGCATAAAATCGTTGATCTGGCTTTGGGTAAAAGATACACTAAGTTCTTTGCTGATAGCGACACGCTTCATGTTAGGCGTGGTGAATCCAGAACCGGTAGTGTCAAACTCAAGGATGTAGTTCACATCTTGTGAGCTTACTCCGGTTGAGAATTTGTAATTAGGGTTGGTCCAGTCGAAACGGATCGCTTCTTGGTCTCTTGTCAAGAAAGTCAGAGGGATGATTCCAGAACGATTGGCAGAGAGCACAGGGGCGTCTCCACCGAGGAAAGTTATTTTGTTTTCGTCTTTGCTGCAAGAAAATAATCCCAGCGTGAGCAAAGTGAAAATGGTCCATTTGGTTAATAATTGTTTCATTGGTTCAAATTTTGATTGATCAATAATTTGTGTTTTGTGTCAGATTCGGATTGGCTGTGATGTTGGCAGCAGGAATCGGGAAGATGTTGTATTTGGCATCTACGGCAGTACCTGATGCGATACCTCCCTTCCATGGCCACAAGTAAGTTGCGGTGGTCAGGCGATCGAAACGAACCAAGTCCGTTCTGCGATGTCCTTCCCAATACAACTCACGTGCACGCTCATCCAAAATGAAATCTGGTGTAAGTTGAGCCGCATTGATGTTTCCAGTGGTGTTACCATATGCTCTTTCACGAAGATTGTTCACATAAGTAAGTGCGAGTCCTGCATCTCCTGCTCCGCCACGGGCAGTGGCTTCAGCATAAATCAGATACATTTCCGCCAAACGGAATACAGGGAAGTCAACATCAGAGAAATTACGCTGAGCATCGGAAGTTGATCCTCCGTCTGAGCGGATATTTCTGTATTTGTTTACGTGCAAGCCAAAGGAAAAGTTTCCGACATCACTGATGGTCAATTGAGCCGATGAAGTTCCAAAAGCGGATGTGGTAAAACGGGCACGTTTGTCGGTTGAACCAGACAAATCGGTGAATTTATCTGCAAGTGCTTTGGTAGCTCTGTAACCATACCAACCACCTCCTACTCCATAATCATTATGGTCGTCTCCGGCAGCAGCATGTACAAAGAAAGTTGTGTTTCCGTATGCTTGTGTTTTAAGTCCATCGCAGTTGATGGCAAAAATCAATTCATCAGTGCACTGATCGTTATCTGCCATGAACAGTTCAGCATAATCATCATGAAGTGAGTATCCTGCATCGATTACTTTTTTAGCGTAAGTCAATGCATCGGTGTACTTTTCTGTGTTGGTGTAAGTTTTGGCGTTCAAGTAGATACGAGCCAGAAGCGCCCAAGCGGCAGCACGATCAACACGACCATAAACGGCAGTACGTGCGGCAGGCAAGGTATTTTCTATCGCGGTCAATTCTTCTACGATGTAAGTATAGAGTTGCTCACGACTTTTTTCTCCAGGTGTGAAAGCTCCCACTTGGTCTGCCTCAGTAACGAATGTAGATTTACCGAAAAGATCCATCATTACCCAATAGTTGAAGGCACGGAGAAAACGGGCTTCAGATGCGGAAGCTTTAATTTCTTGTGCTGCAGTTCCGGTGATTCCACGCTCAGCCAATTTTTCGTCGGTAGATTCGCGGAGATACTCGTTGATCAGGGTGATGTTGTAAATTGGACGTGCATACATTCCTTTCAAGAATGGATCAGCGCTTGTCCAACGAAGATTATGAAAATCCTTGATGGTCTGGTCATTCCAAGCGCATACCGCTTCGTCGGTAGGCAATTCCTGGCAGTTAAAGAACATACGGATGAAGGCAACCTGAGATCCTTCGTCCAATCCGCCTCCAATGTCCGGAGAACCTGAAGGTCCTGCATTTCCGGTGATGGATAAAGTACCGTAAATTTTGGCTAAAACACTTTTGTAGCCTTCTGCGGTTGAATATGCCTTTTCGGGTGTTAAATCATTGACCGGATAAAGGTCAAGTTTTTTAGCGCACGATGATATGGCAAGTACCAAGCCACAGAAAAGTACCAATCTGCTTAACGTTATCTTTTTCATATTTTGATGTGGTGGTTTAAATTAAAAATCAAGGTTTGCTCCGATAGAATAAATAGTCGGTCTTGGATAAATGTTGTTGTCAACCCCGGTTGAGCTCGCATTCTCCGGATCAGCTCCTGAGTATTTGGTGATTACGAAAACATTTTGAATGTTAGCTGTCAAACGCAATTGGGCTTTGTTTTTCAACACTGATCCATAATTGTATCCGAAGTTGATATTGTCCAAGCGGAAGAATGATGCATTCTCAATGTAGTAGTCAGACAAATATTGGTTGTTGCTGAACTTTGTGGTAAGGTAATTGCTTGACGCGTTTCCAATAAACTGAATTGGATTTTTGATGGTTCTCAATACAGAGTTGGAAGAATTGTAGTTGTTGTACAAATAGTTTCCAAGCATACCGTGTCCGGTGATGCCCAAACTGAATTTCTTGTAGGTTACTGAAGTGTTCAAACCAAACATGAAATCAGCTGCAGGCTTTTTGTAGAGATAACGATCTGCATCATCAATACGGCCATCACGATTCAAATCCTCATACATTCCTTCGATTGGCTTTCCGTTCTCATCATATACTTGTTTGAATACATTATATACATATGGAGCATAACCGATAGCGAATTTACCGATGTTGTTTCCGGTACCTCCACTGATGCCACTCACGTCAATACCCTGGAAGTTCTTGTCTTGCTGCTTCAACAAGTTGGTGATTTCCGTTTTGTTGTAAGTCAGGTTGAATCCTAAATCCCAGTTGAAATCTTTGCGACGGATCGGATTTGTATTGATGGTCAATTCAACACCTTTGTTTTCGAGGTTTCCAACGTTGGTCAACAAGGTGATGTCGAAGTTGGAACCCGGTGCTACCGGAATCACACTCAACAAGTCTTTTGTTTTCTTTTGATAAAAATCAACCGAACCGGTGATTCTGTTTTTCAAAAATCCGAAGTCCAAACCTACGTTTGATGTTGTTGTGGTTTCCCACTTGATGTTCGCATCATATGCAGAAGGACGAAGGAAGCTGTAAAAACTGTTTCCGAATTGATATTGTGCGGTAGGTGAACTTTGTCCGTACACAGGGAGATATGTATAATATCCGATTCCATCCTGTTGTCCGGTAACACCCCATCCCAATCTCAGTTTCAAATCAGAAACTACATTGGTTGTTTTGAAGAACTCATCTTTCAACTTCCAAGCAAAAGCAGCTGCAGGGAAATAACCTACTCTGTTATCGCGTGAGAATTTAGAACTCGCATCACGACGCATAGAGAGGGTAATCAAATAGCGATCATTATAAGAATAGTTCAAACGTCCGATGTAAGATTCAAGTCTGTACTGAGGACGGTCTGTAGCGAAAGTTGGAGTAGATCCAGGGATCAAAGAATCATTTTGTCCGAATGCGGCGAAATTGGAAACCTCAGTGATGAAGTCCTGATAACTGTGCGTGAACAAAACGTCCAATTTGGAATTGATGTTATCCAAATTTTTGGTGTAGAACAAAGAAAGATCAGCCAAATAGTTTTTCTTCTTTTGCTCGTAATGAGACTTACGTCCCAATGTGCGGTAATTCGTAGCTGAGGCAGAATCAATCACATCATCACCGCTTCCGCTTGCATTATCCAAGCCCAGGTTGGCCTGAAGGTGAAGATCAGGTAAGAAATGAAGTTTATAATCAACTTGAACATTACCCACCAAACGGTTTACAACCGATTTGTTGTTGCGAAGCTCCAAAAGAGCCAATGGGTTTCTTGTAGCCAGATCGATGGGTTTACCATCGGCCTGAAGCCATTCGTTGTATCCGCCATATTTGTTATTTGCGGTAAATACAGGTTGAGTTGGATCAAAAGAAACAGCAGATCCGATGGCACCCTCATCAGCGAAACGCTTAGATGTAGATGCGAATTTCAAATTCAGATTCACACTAACATGATCATCCATGAATTTAGGCGCCAAATTCAATGCAGTTGAAAAACGGCTGAACTTATCGGTTTTCAAAACCCCTTCCTGATTGGAATAACCCATAGAAAGACGGTAAGGCAATGAAATACCTTTCTGATTGAAACTACCAGATGCACTTACGTTGGTGTTGTTACCAAAAGCAGACTGATAGATTTGATTCTGCCAATCTGTATTTGCTGTACCCAAAACATTTTTGTAAGCATTGTTTCCAGTTGCTGCGGCATCTGCGTTAACGATATTGCGAATCTCATCACCTGAAAGCACATCCACATAATTGTTGATCACACTATTGGAAAGCTGTGTATTGAAATTAACTTTCAATTTTCCTTTTGTTCCTTTTTTTGTGGTGATGATGATAACCCCGTTAGATGCACGAGAACCATAAAGAGCTGTAGCGGAAGCATCCTTCAGAACACTCACAGACTCGATATCATCCGGATTCAATGTATTCAGATAATTGGGAGAACCTGCGATTCCATTGCTCTCTACCGGAACTCCGTCAACTACCAACAATGGGTCGTTACTTGCATTCAGAGAAGCTCCACCGCGAATACGCAACTTACTTCCACCACCTGCAGAACCACCGCCTGTAGTAACTTCCAAACCGGCAACCTTTCCCTGGAGCAACTGCTCGGAAGAGACAATGTTACCTTTTTGGAATTCTTTAGCTGTGATTTGGGTTACCGCTCCGGTCAAATCCGATTTTTTACGGGAACCATAAGCTACAATCACAACATCTTCCAGTTTCTTCTCCGTAGCAGACAACTTCACATCTACAGATTTACCTGCAGTGAAACTGACTGTACGTGAATCATAACCGACATAACTGATGGTCAGTTTGCCTGAATTAGTCGCAGCATCCAATGTGAAGCTACCATCAGCCTGAGACTGAGCAGCCTTGTTGGTGCCATTAACCAGAATCGTCACACCTGAAAGTGGCTGTCCGGTTTTTCCATCCATGATCTTTCCTGTAATGCTGTTTTGGGCAGATACCCCAAATGCAAAACTGAACATGGTCAGCATGAGAAGAATCGATTTCTTCATGTTGATTGTTTTTTGTTTCATACTTGATTGTTACTTGTCAAAAAATAAAAGGTTTAGATATGCTCCGCAAATTAAATCAAATATGTGAAATATGATTCAAATTGCCCACATACATCAATTCAAATATTAATAATTCATAATTCAAGTTTTTGATGAGAAGGCAGATGAAGTACATCAAACCTCAATTTTCATCTCAATACTCATATAAATTAAATCACTCATTTGAATTTTTGCGATGCGATTCTTTAGAAATTATCTAAAAAGCACACAATCACGCTCCATACTTTTAAAAAAAATAAAAAAGCAGAATAAATACCCGTTTTTTCTAACCCAAATGAAAATTATATAATACTCTACATTTGCGTAAATTTTGTGTAAGATTTTGCGCAAAAAAGTTCAATAAAATTAAGAATGGAATTTGCCGGCTTCTTTACCCAAATAATGCTCATTTTCTTTTAGTATTGTAAATCACATAAAAAGATGCCTTCAAAAATCATTACAAATAAACCAATCGACATGAAAATTCGCTTACCCCTCTTTGTTTTTTTTACCTTTTTCACTATTTGGGTATCAGGACAAAAAATCAATCTCTACCCTTCCCATTGGTTTACGGGCATGAAAAATCGCGAATTGCAAATCATGATTCATGCTGATAAAATTGGAATGATAAAACTATGTCGTTTTATAAAAAATGAAATCATAGTAAAAAAAATTCATGCTGTAGAAAACATGAATTATCTGTTCATCGATCTTAACATCACTCCCAATGCAAAACCGGGTTTACAGAAAGGGCAATTGATTAATGGAAAAGATACCATAAGATTCGATTTCGAATTGAAGGCTAAAAGAAAAAATAACGGTATTGATTATGCGAAGGGCGTAACTTCAAAAGATTTCATTTACCTGATCATGCCCGACCGATTCTGCAATGGAGATTATTCCAATGACCGTGTTCCAGGTATGCTTGATCAAACCCTAAGAAAAGATACAGTATACAATCGTCATGGCGGAGACCTTCAAGGCGTTATTAATCACATGGACTATCTGAAAGACCTTGGAGTAACGGCCATCTGGTTGAATCCGGTACTCATCAATGATATGCCTGAAAGAACCGAACATGGTTATGCCATAACCGACCACTATCAAGTGGATCCACGTCTTGGTGGAAACAGCGCTTATCATAAACTGGTGGATGCCGCACATTTGAATGGCATGAAAGTCATCCAAGATGCGATATACAATCACGTCGGCAGCAAACATTTTACCGTGACCGATCCTCCTATGAAAGACTGGTTGAATCAATGGCCTAGTTTCACCAACACGAATTATAAAGAGCAGCCATTGTTTGATCCATATGGCAGCGGAAAAGACCGCAAACAAATGAGCGATGGCTGGTTTACGAGAGAGATGCCTGATATGAATCAAAAAAATCCATTCGTTTCTGCGTTTCTTATTCAACATGCCATTTGGTGTGTTGAGGAATTTGGAATCGACGGATGGCGGATCGACACCTATGCCTATAACGACCTCGACTTCATGAATCGATGCAATGCAGCCCTTTCAGCAGAATTTCCAAACATCAGTATTTTCGGAGAAACATGGGTTCATGGTGTTCCAAACCAGAGTTATTTCTGCGAAAACAACATCAACACAACTTTCAAAAGCAATCTTCAGGGAGCAACAGACTTTCAAGCTTTATGGGGCATCACCGACGCTATGACCAAACCATTCAGCTGGACAGACGGTGTGAACAAATTATACAACACCTTAACCCAAGACTTTTTATATAAAGACCCCATGCGTAATGTGGTGTTTTTGGACAATCACGACTTATCTAGATTTTACAGTGTGATAGGTTCTAATAAAAACAAATATAAATCCGCCTTGAGCTGGATGTTGACTACGAGAGGCATACCACAATTATATTACACGAGTGAGTTCGCCACTGAAGGAAAAACATCCCCCAACGACGGACTGGTGCGATTGGATTTTCCCGGGGGTTGGAAAGAAGACAGCATCAACAAATTCATTGCAAAAGGTCGGACAGAAACAGATGAAGAAATATTCCAGCACATAAAAACACTGGCCAATTTCAGAAAAGAATCATCCGCATTACAAACAGGATCTTTCATGCAATATATCCCAGTGGATGGATTATATGTCTATTTCAGATACGACAAAAATCAAACCATCCTCATCGCACTCAATACCGGTACAAAAGAGATAAGCATCAATCCGGAGGATTACAAAGAGAGAACATCAGCATTTTCCTCTTTTCGTTCTGTATTCGACAAAAAAATACAAAAGCTCTCTACCATCAACCTCGAACCTGAACAATCTGTAGTACTCGAACTCATCAAATAAAAAAAGAAATGAAAATGAAGATCACAAAAAAATGGATGCTACTCGGCATTTGCACATTCCTTTCCCTCAATTCATTCGCACAGGTAG
>JAURKN010000069.1 GCA_030831725.1 Ferruginibacter sp. | reverse complement strand
TTCAAAACAGGCGAAGCAGCCCAGCTTCGACTAGCCTTTGAGGAAGTGACGGGCAAAGACTTCAATTGGTTCTGGAATCAATGGTTCTATGGAAGCGGACATCCCAAGCTAAAAATCAGTTATGGATTCGATTCTACGAAAGGAACATCTTTGGTTTTCATTGAACAAGCCCAAAAATCAGGAAAAGTATTTCAGCTTCCTATAGCGGTGGATGTGTATCAAGACAATAAGAAAACGCGCCATTCTATTACGTTGAACCGACAATTCGATACCCTCAGCTTTTCAACCGGCACTCCGGCAGAATGGATCAGCGTGGATGCTGATAGAATCTTATTGGCAGAAAGGACCGACTCCAAATCTGAATCTCAATTCATGGCTCAGGCTAAATACGGAAAAACCTATGCCGACAGAAGAGAGGTCATTGATTATTACGCAAAAAACAACTTGAAACAGCTTGTTGAAGGTTTGTCTGATCCATATCACAAATTGAGAGCATACACCCTTCAGAAACTGGGCTCATCTTCCTTCAGAAATGATGAAGATGTAAAAGCAAAAATCGAATCTTTGGCAACGAAAGACCCGAACAGAAAAGTTAGAGCCGCCGCTATAAACGTTCTTACAAAAATTGGCGAATCCAAATACATCGCTCTTTTTGAAGAAGCGGTCAATGACTCTTCCTACTCCGTAGCAGGCGCCGCTTTCAAAGGAATTAAAACGTTGAAGCCTGAATCTGCTTATGATCTGGCTAAAAAATACAGCGGTGACGCCAAAGGAACGCTCGGTGACGAAATCATCAAGGTTCTCATCTCTCAGGGTAAAGCAGAAGACTTTTCAATCATTGCCAAAACATATGGAGAAATGCCTTTGAGTCAGGAGAAATTCTCTCAAACTGAAAAATTCGCTGATTTTTTAATGAAGGTGAATGATTTGGAGCAAATCAAAGAAGGTATAAATCTGATGATTGATACTAGAAATTCGATCCCTGAACAGTTCAGGAACTTTGTTGATGCCAGCTTCGAAAAACAATTTAAAAAATTAGGTCAGGCTAAAGGTGAAGAAATAGAATCGCACATTAAGAAAGTATTCAAATAATAAATCTTCCCAAGGGGTATTAAAATAGCTTTGCGACAAGTTGATTTTTTCAGCAGACTCGCAAAGCTATTTTTTTTGACATCACTTGTTTTTTACCAACCACCACTTGCACCTCCACCTCCAAAACTACCTCCTCCGAATCCTCCGAATCCGCCGCCTGAACTGCCTCCTCCGGATCCACTCCCGAATCCGCCCATCGGAAAAAAAACAGGACCAAATCCTCTTCGATAACCTCTATTGCCGCCTCCTAGTGTATTACCTCCTTTCCCTCCACCGGAAATCAGAGAAACAATAATGATTGTGACAATCAAAACAATAAAGGTAATAAGGGGTGAATCTTTGTGTTTTTTCTTTGGCTTTATATGATATTCGCCTTTTACAGATTGTATGATCGCATCAGTTCCTTCATGTATTCCTCTGTAGAAATCGTTTCCTTTGAAATTAGGTTTGATGACATCATCAATGATGTGTTTCGCAGTAACATCAGGCAAAGCTCCTTCTACGCCATATCCGGTGGAGATGTTCATTTTACGATCCGACTTGGCGATAAGCAACACCACTCCATTGTTGTAATCCTTTCCTCCGATACCCCAGCCTCTGCCGATTCGTAAAGCATAATCTGAAATATCAGCACCATCTGTACTTTGAACAATGACTACGGCAATTTCTGTGGAGGTACTGTCGTAAAATGCCAAGAGCTTTCTTTCTAGGGCTGATTGGTGATCTTGGGTTAACGTATTTGTAAAATCATTGACCAGCCTCGGAGGATTAGGCTTTTGAGGGATTTCCTGTGCTTGATTCACCATAGTAATCAACAGCAACAAAACAAATCCAGTAAACCGAAAAAATGCCTTCATGTGAATGTGTTATTTTCCGAAAAGGATATCGTCGGAAAGTTCATTTTTATCCTGACCGTCAACATATGGAAATTGTTCAGAGAGCACTTTTCCGACCATTTGAATACAGGCTGTAAGACCAGTTGTGAGTTGATTGTTTCTAAAACAAAGTAGCATTTCTTTGATTCTTTCTTCCCAAAAAGCCGAGCCCACTTTGGTATGGATACCTTCATCTCCAACAATCGCCACTTCCCTATCCTTGGTGGCAAGATATATGAGCACACCATTTCTTTCAGCTGTCGCATGCATATTCTCCCTGATAAAGATTTCTTGCGCACGGTCCATGGTACTGACCAATGGATTACGAGATTCGATGTATACTCTTATTTCTCCGCTGGTTTGACGTTCCGCTTTTGCAATGGCATCTGTTACCATTCGGTTTCCCTCATCTGTCAACCATTTGTTTTTTGAAAACCAACCGAACATACTTGATGAGATTAGAGGATAAGTTATTTTATGTCAAATTTGATTTCTGGCGCCTTCTCTGTTCCTTCGTCTGCTTTGTAATAAGGCTTAGCTCCAAAACCAAAGATTCCTGCAAGTATGTTACCCGGAAATCTTTTTACTTTGAGATTGTATGTTTCAATGGCCTTGTTATAATCCTGCCTTGCAATGTTGATTCTATTTTCTGTTCCTTCTATTTGTGTTTGGAAATCACCAAATTGTTTGGTGGTTTTTAATTCAGGATAACTTTCTGCTATGGCCATCAATT
>JAURKN010000068.1 GCA_030831725.1 Ferruginibacter sp. | reverse complement strand
TCAGGATGAAAATGCCGCAAGAGCGGAGATGCTCAATACCCTCAACGTTTTGGATCAGTTCAACATGGAAAATCCCAATACCATGATCAATCAATTTTTCTTTCAGGGAAAATCCAACGAACTCATCAAGATATTCTCAAAAGCATCTCCTCCAGACAAGGCGAATGTCATAGATATCTTATCTCGCCTCGATGTTACCAATGCCAGTAAATATCAAGATCAGCTGAAATGAATCGTCTGTTTTACATCATGATGGGCCTCTCATTTCTATTCGGCTGTGGAAGATCCGACAATGAATCCGTAGATCGTATCATCCCGCCTAAACAAATGCAATTGGTTTTGTTTGATGTCATTAAAGCCGACGCATTCGATACTGAAGTATCATTCAAAAAAAAAGATTTTAAAGATACCACAGACAACATTGAACGTCAGAATGCCATATTCAAACACCATAAAGTGACAAGAGCGGCATTCAAAAAAAGCATGGATTATTACAAGAAAAATCCAGACCTTTTCATTCCTGTTTTGGACAGTATGCTTACACAACAAGAAACGCCCAAAAAAACAAATCTGTTGAATTTCAAGGTTCAATAATTTCATGATTAATACAATGCAAATGAATAAAGTAGTAACCAATGCCAAAGATGCGGTAAATGATATTCAAGATGGCGCTACCATCATGCTTGGTGGATTCGGATTATGCGGTATTCCCGAAAACTGCATCAGCGCACTGGTCGATAAAAAAGTGAAAGGACTCACTTGTATTTCCAACAACGCTGGTGTGGATGATTTTGGAATAGGTTTGATGCTTCAGCAGAAACAAGTAAAAAAAATGATTTCTTCTTATGTCGGAGAAAATGCGGAGTTTGAAAGACAATTGCTGAGTGGAGAGCTTGAGGTCGAACTTATTCCTCAAGGAACATTGGCCACTCGTTGTTTGGCAGCCGGCTATGGAATGCCAGCCGTATTTACACCTGCAGGAGTTGGGACCGAAGTGGAAACCGGAAAGGAAGTAAGAAATTTCAATGGAAAAGACTACCTGCTTGAAATGGCTTTTGATGCTGATTTCGCTTTGGTAAAAGCATGGAAAGGAGATACCATGGGGAATCTGATTTTTAAGGATACCGCAAGAAATTTCAACCCGCTTATGGCTATGGCCGGGAAAATTACAATCGCAGAAGTGGAAGAGCTGGTGCCCGCAGGAAGTTTGGATCCGAATCAGATTCATACTCCTGGAATCTATGTCCATCGAATATTCCAAGGAATGGATTATCAGAAAAGAATTGAACAACGTACAGTGCGGAAAAAATCCTGATGATAAAAAACAACCAGACAATAGCAAAACTTGAAATGGCAACAACAAAGTAGCAGCAAATTAAAACTTCAACATGGCAATTGATAAATTTCAAATAGCACAAAGAATCGCAAAGGAATTGAAAGATGGGTATTATGTTAACCTTGGCATAGGTATCCCGACCTTGGTTGCGAATTATATTCCGGAGGGCATGAACGTGGTGTTGCAAAGTGAGAACGGTCTTTTAGGAATGGGACCATTTCCTTTCGAGGGGGAGGAGGATGCCGATTTGATCAATGCGGGAAAACAGACAATCACTACTTTGCCGGGCTCGGCATTTTTTGATAGTGCCATGAGTTTTGGAATGATTCGTTCTGGGAAAGTGCACCTTACCGTACTTGGTGCGATGGAGGTGAGTGAAAGTGGAGATATTGCCAATTGGAAAATCCCCGGGAAGATGGTAAAAGGGATGGGAGGAGCGATGGATCTTGTGGCAAGTGCGAAAAACATCATTGTTGCGATGATGCATACGAATCCAAAAGGAGAGAGCAAATTACTGCCGTCTTGCGAACTACCGTTGACGGGCAAACGTTGCGTGAAAAAAATCGTGACAGATCTTGCTGTATTGGAAGTGAGAGGCAATGGATTCTATCTTTTGGAGAGGGCACCTGGTGTTTCAGTTGAAGAAATAATCGCAAAAACATCCGGCAGACTTGAGGTTCCATCAAACGTACCCGAAATGGAATTTTAAATTCAGATAGTAAAAGCAATATTATTCGTTTCAAAAATCACGAGACGAGCGTCAATAAAAAAACCGCAATTAAAATTGCGGTTTTTTTTGTGTCTATGGTTTTGAAATCAATGAATTTTAGGCGCAGCCTCAAGCGTTTCTGCAGTTACCCCAGATGCATATTTCTCAAAGTTCTTTACAAATTGTTTGGCGAGGTCATTTGCTTTCTCGTCGTATGATGCCTTGTCGGACCAAGTGTTTCTCGGATTGAGCACTTCTGATGGAACGCCAGGACATTCTGTTGGCATCATCATACCAAAAACCGGATGAGCTTCAAAATTGACTCCATTGAGTTTTCCTTCCAAGGCTGCCGTAATCATCGCCCTTGTATAACTCAATTTCATACGGTGACCGATTCCATAGGGACCGCCGCTCCATCCTGTGTTGATCATCCAAACAGAAACCTCATGTTCTTTCATTTTCTTGCCAAGCATTTCGGCATATTTTCCGGGATGTAAAGGAAGGAATGGTGCTCCGAAGCATGCGCTGAATGTTGATTTAGGTTCTGTCACACCAGCCTCCGTACCTGCTACTTTTGCAGTATATCCACTGATGAACTGATACATCGCTTGTCCAGGACTCAATTTGCTGATCGGAGGCAAAATGCCATAAGCATCAGCCGTCAGGAAGAAAATATTTTTCGGTGTTTTTCCGACTGAAGGTTCCAATGCGTTGCTGATGAAAGAGAGCGGGTAACTTACTCTTGTGTTCTCAGTGATTGCTTTACTTGCAAAGTCAATGGTGTTAGTTCCCGGAATGAATGCGACATTTTCAACCAATGCACCAGGTTTGATGGCACGGAAAATCTCAGGTTCTTTTTCTTCGCTCAAATCAATGGTTTTTGCGTAACATCCACCTTCAAAATTGAAAACAGTCGTGTCTGTCCATCCATGTTCGTCATCTCCGATCAAATGTCTTTTCGGATCAGCACTCATAGTTGTTTTGCCTGTGCCACTCAAACCAAAGAAGATGGCTGTATCTCCATCATCGCCCATGTTAGCGGAACAATGCATGCTCAACACATTTTTTTGATGTGGCAGGATATAGTTCAATATGGTGAATATGCCTTTTTTCATTTCACCGGTGTAACCTGTTCCACCAATCAAAATCGTTTTTTTGGTAAAACTTACCATCGCAAAATTATGCTGCCTTGTTCCGTCGGTTGCAGGATTTGCTTTAAATCCCGGTGCTTGAATGATATGCCAATCGGGAGTGAATTGATTCAATTCATCTGCAGAGGGACGAAGGAACATGTTGTAGGCGAAAAGATTGCTCCAAGGGTTTTCGTTGATGACCCTGATGTTCAATCTATACGCAGAATCTGCACAAGCATAACTGTCCCTCACCCAAATTTCTTTTTCTGAAAGGTATGCGATCAGTTTTTGATGCATGCTGTCGAAATGTGCCGGATCGATGGCGATATTGAAATCGTTCCAATGTACAGAATCAGCTGTTATATCATCTTTTACAATGAATTTGTCTTTTGGGCTTCTCCCTGTGAATTCTCCGGTGTTGATCAATAATGCGCCGGTGTCATTCAAAACGCCTTCTCCACGACTGACAGTTTGTGCAGAAAGTTCGGCAGGATTTAACTGGTAATGTATGGTTTGGTCCGCTTTCAGTCCCATTTGTTGAAGGGAGGAAGAAAGTTCTTCTGGGATATTCATAGTTTCCATGTTAAACGTTTATTTGAGGAAAGGCCAAAGGTAGTGAACAGAAATCGATTGAAAGGGAATGAAAATGACTGAAAATTGAAAATATTTCAATCAATTTGAGTAATAAAGTCAAAAAATTGAAAATTGTTTTCTATTTATCCTATGCTTTTTAGAAAAATTTTGAAGTGATTAAATTTTGATTATTTTTTCAATCTGATCTTTATGTAAAGGGGTTCATGGGATTGGAATAAACAAAATTCTGAACTTAATCGGTTTACGTTCAAATAAACTCGTATTTTTCGCTTTTCAACCGATCAATCATCGGGATTTTCATTACGAAAACTCGGATAATGACGATTGAAACCTTTTATTCATCAGTATGTCAGAACCCCAAAAAACATAATTCACATGAAATACCATCCGCTGAATCCAGAGATTTTCATTCAGAACAGAAGCAGATTCGTAAAAAAAATGGAGAAAAAATCGATTGCCATCTTCAACAGCAACGATGAAATGCCCATGAATGCGGATCAGGTTTATAAATTCAAACAGAATGCAGACTTGATATGGCTGACTGGAATCAACCAGGAAGATACTATGCTTGTACTTTTCCCGGATCATCCAGACCCCAAATTCAGAGAAGTGCTTGTGCTCACAAGGCCCAACGAATTGAAAGAAAAATGGGATGGACACCGTTTGCGCACACATGAAGCGAGAAAGATCTCCGGTATTGAAACAATAGTCTGGCTCGACGTTTTGGAAGGGTTGCTTCAAACCTGGGTTCATCTTGCCGATAATATTTATCTCAATACGAATGAGAACGATAGGAAGTCGGTACAGGTTGAGGTTAGGGATTATCGCTTTGCGAAAATGATGCTTGAAAAATATCCTTTGCATCGTTATTTACGTTCTGCTAAAATCATGAAAGAACTGAGGGCGATTAAAACAGCTTTGGAGATCGAAGTCATGCAGAAAGCCATAGACATTACTGATGAAACTTTCAGAAGAGTGATGAAGTTCATTCAGCCGGGTGTGATGGAATATGAAATCGAGGCTGAAATTTGGCATTCTTTTTTAAGTCAGAGAGCGACGGGGCCGGCATACGGATCCATTATCGCTTCAGGCGACAGAGCCCGAACATTACATTATGTGGAGAATAACAAGGAATGTAAGGACGGAGAATTGATTCTCATGGATTTCGGTGCTGAATATGGAAACTATTGTGCGGATTTAACCAGAACCGTACCTGTCAGTGGTAAATTTACACGCAGGCAAAAACAAGTATACAACGCATGCCTGCACCTTCATCAGTATGCCGCAAGCTTTTTGAAACCCGGCATAAGCATAGTGGATTACACCAAAAAAGTAGGAGACGAAGCGACAGTTGTTTTTCATAAAATCGGACTGTTGAAAAAATCTGACATTAAAAATGAAGATCCTGAAAACAGAGCCTATGCCAAATATTTATATCATGGCATTTCGCATCACTTGGGTATTGATGTTCATGATCTGGGAACCAGAACGGAGCCCGTTCAGGCTGGGATGGTTTTCACCATTGAACCCGGTATCTATATCGAAGAGGAGGAGATGGGCATTCGCATCGAAAATAATTTTTGGATCACCAAGAGTGGCAATAAGGATCTGATGAAAAACATTCCCATCACAGTGGAAGAAATCGAGGCGTATATGAAAAAATAATCACCTTCATGAAAAAACAAATTCCGAATCTTTTCACCCTGATGAATCTGCTGTTTGGTTGTCTCTCTGTGGTTTCTTCCATGCAGCATGGTGTTTCAATCCAATACGATGCCGATGGGGTTCAATATCTCGATATTCCGGAGGGGATATTTTGGGCATCTTTTTATATCGGACTTGCTGCGATATTTGATTTTTTTGATGGATTTGTCGCACGTTGGCTTGATGCCACATCCGACATGGGAAAACAACTGGATTCACTATCCGATGTGGTCAGTTTTGGTGTCGCACCAGCTATGATCATGTATCAGTTTTTACGATTGAGTTTGTCTTCGGGAGAAAACGGATTGAACTTGCCAATGGTTTATCTCATACCTGCTTTTCTGTTGGCCTTGGCTGCAGCATATCGATTGGCAAGGTTCAATCTTACTTCATCATCCTTCGTAGGATTCGAAGGATTGCCATCTCCTGCAGCTGGTATTTTCATCGCATCTTTTCCTTTGATTTATTGGCAAAGCAATGCGGATCAGTTTGCAGGATTATTGATCAAGCCATGGTTTAATTATGCCATCATTTTGTTGGTAAGCTTTCTTATGATCAGCAAATTGAAACTCTTTTCATTAAAAGTCAAGAAAGGGCCATTGTCTGCTCATATCCATTTAATCATGTTGCTTTTGTTGGCGGTTGTGGCATCATTGTTTTTTCAATGGCTTGCGATACCGATAACCTTCATGGGTTATATTGTTTTATCTTTGCTTTTTAAAAATAAAATATCATGATTTTTACGGCACAAATAAAAGTAATGCCACTTAAAGACTTGCTTGATCCACAGGGAAAAGCTGTTTTGGGCGGTTTGCATAACTTGGGAATGAAAGAGGCGAATGATGTTCGCATCGGTAAATTCATTGAGCTGCAAATCGAAGCGGATTCTAAAGAAGTTGCTGAAAAAATGGCGAATAATGCTGCGGAGAAGTTATTGGCGAATCCGGTAATGGAAATGTTTGAAGTGTCAGTTCAGACTCACTGATTAATTTGATAAACATGCTGTATCTCGTTCCAACGCCAATTGGCAATTTGGAAGACATCACACTTCGGGCTCTTAACGTGCTCCGTAGTGTCGATTTGATTTTGGCGGAAGATACACGCACTTCATCTGTATTGCTGAATCATTTCCAGATTCAATGTCCGGTCACACCCTATCATCAACATAACGAACATAAAGTGTTTGCTCATCTTGCAGACCAAATGCAAGCAGGTAAAACCATGGCTCTGATTACCGATGCTGGAACACCTGGTATCAGCGATCCGGCTTACATGCTGGTTAAAGAATGCATCAACAGGAATATAGATGTATGTTGTTTGCCTGGCGCAACAGCTTTTGTTCCAGCATTGGTCAACAGCGGATTGCCAACCCATCGATTTTGTTTCGAAGGATTTCTTCCTCTGAAAAAAGGCCGACAAACCATGCTCAAAAAATTATCTGCCGAAGAAAGAACCATCATCCTGTATGAAAGCCCCATGCGCTTGGTAAAAACTTTGGCCAACCTGATTGAATATTTTGGCAGTGAAAGACTATGCAGTGTAAGTCGGGAACTAAGTAAAAAGTTTGAAGAGAACAAAAGAGGAACATTGCAGGAAGTACACGATTATTTTTCCATCAAACCTGTCAAAGGAGAAATCGTAATTGTGATACAGGGTACGGAAGATTGATGTAGTTATGATTTGAATAAGACGTTTATTAAAAAGCATATCATGAGAATATTTTCATTTTGGACTTTAGTCCTTTTGGTTTCTTTTCATCATTCATCAGCCCAAGCTGTCAGATGGCAGCAATCGGTTCAGTATGTCATGGATATCGACATGAATGTGGAGACCAATCGATTCAACGGCATTCAAAAATTAAAATACAGCAACAATTCACCGGAAAAAATCGACCGTCTTTTTTATCATATGTACTGGAATGCATTTCAGCCGAACAGCAGTATGGATGTGAGAAGCAGAGAGTTGGGTAAACAAGTGATCAATGGTCGTCAAGATTGGGATGGTCGCGTTAAAGACAGAATCAGCCAGTTGAAGCCGGAAGAGATCGGATATCAAAAAGTAATTTCATTAAAGATGAATGGCGTTGCACAGTCGTTCAAATATCACGAGACGATTTTGGAAGTGACACTGTCAAAGCCTGTGATGCCGGGTGCGTCCGTTTTGTTGGAGATGGTTTTCGAAGCACAGGTTCCGTTGCAAGTTCGCAGAAGCGGAAGGGACAATCCGCAAACCGGAGTGAGATATAGCATGAGTCAGTGGTATCCTAAGATTTGTGAATTCGACAAGGATGGTTGGCACCCCAATCCATACATAGCCAGAGAATTTTATGGCGTTTGGGGAGATTTTGAAGTTAACATCAACATAGACAAATCATATAAAATTGGAGCGACAGGCACTTTGGTCAATGCCAATGAAATCGGTTGGGGTTATGATCAAGCCGGTTCATCGTTGAAACCTTGTGTTACTCCCAAAAGAAAATGGAAATTCAAAGGATCAAAGATTCATGATTTTGTTTGGGCGGCTGACCCGGATTATATCCATTTGACTAGAAAGATCAACAAAGGTCCTGAACTGCATGTGATATACAACGAGAAACTGAATGATGCGGCAAATGATTCTGCATGGCTGAACATGATGAGAGCTGCGGAAAAAGTACTTCCTTTCATAGAAAAACGTTTTGGCGCTTATCCATATCCGCAGTATTCTTTCATACAGGGAGGGGATGGAGGTATGGAATATCCAATGGCCACTCTTGTAAGTAGTCCTTCGTTAGGCACCGCTTTTCATGAGTGGATGCACAGCTGGTATCAAATGATTCTCGGAACGAATGAAAGTTTGTATGCCTGGATGGACGAGGGATTCACCAGTTTTGCCGAGGATCTGGTTTCTCAATTCCATAGCGGAACATCATCATTGTCTGATTACAAATCGGCACTCGAAAAAAATCCATCCAACGAGAATCTGAAAAATCTGATTCAAAGTTTGCCTGAAACACATTCCGGTGCCTATGCGAATTATTTTACTTTGGCCAAGAGTGGCTTGGAGGAACCTATGACCACACATGCCGATCACTATAACTGCAATTTTGCTTATAGCATCGACGCATATTCCAAGGGTGAGGTTTTCTTGGAACAGTTGGGTTATATCATAGGCGCTGCCAATAGAGATTCTGTGCTGCTGGACTATTACAGACAGTGGAAATTCAAGCATCCCGAACCTGCGGACTTTATGAGAATCGCAGAACGAAAATCCGGATTGGAATTGGACTGGTACAAAGAATACTGGATCAACAGTACCAAAACGATTGATTATGCGATTGATAGTCTTTGGGAAGATAATGGAACAACCAAAATCAGACTGAAAAGAGTGGGAATGATGCCTATGCCGATCGATTTGAGCATCAGTTTCAAAGATGGGACTTCTGAAATACATAACATTCCACTGAATCTCATGTATGGACACAAACCTTCCGAATCTGCATCAGAGAAGATCGTTAATGAAGAAGCATGGCGTTGGACTCATCCCACATACATACTTTCAGTCAATAAAAAATTGACTGAAATAACTAAAGTTGAGATAGATGCTACGAAGCGTATGGCTGATATTTCGAGAAAAAACAATCTGCTCGAATTGAAGTGGTAGGTCGCATTTAGCGAAGAGGCACATAGAGCATATATTTCTGTTCGAAATATGCTTCGGGAAATATCTTTTGGATTTCCCACACGAATGGTTTGCAGCCACTTTCATGAATTTCTTTGCTCAAATCACCACCTTTCAAACATATCAACCCATTGGGCTGCTCGGTTCCTGATTTGTCTTTTTTCAATATAGGTTTGCTCCATTTCCAAAGGTCTTTCAGCGGAGCGACGGCCCTTGAAACAATTGCATCCACTTTTTGATCTTTGCATTCTTCAATTCGTGTGTTCCTGATCGTTACATTGTTCAGTCCTATGTTTTCGGCTACAGCCTCTACCACAGTCAGTTTTTTTCTGATGCTGTCGATCATGATCCATTCTACCTCTGGAAAAAAAATGGCCAATGGAATACCAGGGAATCCGCCTCCGCAACCTAAGTCAATCACGGTTGATCCCGGGTTGAAAGAGAATTGAGTGGCAATAGTCAAAGAGTGCAATACATGATGCAGATAAAAATGGTCCATATCTTTCCTGCTGATCACGTTTATCTTTTCATTCCAATCCTTATACAGAGGAAGCAGCATATCCAGTTGCCTGATTTGATTATCCGTGAAGTCCGCAAAATATTTTTGAATGATTTCCATCTGATTACTTCCAGGAATTTCTGGGTTTTGTGAACAAGGATGATGCAAAAATCAAAAAGTAAAAAAATTGCCAGATGTCAAACAATATGACAAATGGGAAAAGGTCTTTTTCTTTCAGCTTTTTCATGGTCATGAAATATAGTGGCAGCTGAATGATCCATTTGATTCCGAATACAATACCTGCAAGCTGAACATCATGGTAGATAGCTGTTACAATCAGTGATGGATAAAAAACAAATTGAGAAAAGGAGTGGAACCCAAGAAGTGCTCTATGCTTTTTCTTGTAATATTTGGCGGTTGTGTAATGTCTTTTCTTTTGACGAATCCACTGTCTCCATGTTTTTTCAGGACGGCTTAAGGTAAAGGCATCCGGATCAATATTGATTTTTGTATTTTCTTTTGTAGCAGCGATATTTACCAATAAATCATCATCTCCTCCGGGAATGTTATTGTGTGCGGAAAAGCCTTTGTGTCGGTAAAAAAGCGTTTTTTTATAGCTCAGATTTCTGCCAACGCCCATGTAAGGTATACCTGCCAAGGCATAACTCAGGTATTGCAGCGCTGCATAGTAGGTTTCCCATCGGATCAATTTGTTCAGCAATGATTTTTGCTTATGATAGGGGCCATAGCCCAAAACCAGTTCGGTATTGTCATCGTAGCTGCTTTGCATCGATGAGATCCAATGTTCACTTGCAGGAAGACAATCGGCGTCTGTCAATAAAATAATTTCGTGTTTGGCGGATTTGACACCGATAGCGAGAGGGAATTTTTTTCCGGGGATCATTTTTGCCTCTTGGGTCAATTCGATGGGATGAAGCTGTTTGTATGTTTTTTGCAAAGCTTCAAGAATGTATTTGCTTTCATCTACGGAGTTGTCGTTGACAACAATCACTTCATGCGTTGTAGGGTATTCCTGCAAAAGTACACCTGGCAGGTGGTTGGCCAAATTCTCCGCTTCATCTCTCGCACAAATCACTATGCTCACCGGATGTGTTTGTGAGCTTTCCTTCTTTTTGATTTTGAAAAAAGCAAGTCTGGAAAAAAAGAACAGGTGATAAAAAATCTGGATAAAGGCAGCCAGACAAAGAAAAATAAATACGACAAAGGGCCAGTCGACCTGAAGAAAAAATTGGTTCATCGCGGCAAAATTAGGCATTACAAAAGGAAGGACATAATCGGATTGTCAAGCATTTATTAACAGTTATCTTTGTCATTCTGAATAAAACCAAAATGGCAAGGCTACAATTCAAACTGGAAAAAACGGATTCGTCCACATCTGCACGTGCCGGAGAGATTCAAACGGATCACGGAACAATCCAAACGCCCATTTTTATGCCGGTTGGTACTGTGGGAAGTGTGAAGGCGATTTCTCAGCAACAACTGAAAGAGCAGATTGGAGCACAAATCATCCTTGGAAACACATATCACCTTTATTTACGTCCAGGTCTTGATATTTTAAAAGCAGCTGGAGGGCTACACGCTTTCAATGGTTGGGACAGACCGATTTTGACAGATAGTGGTGGTTTTCAGGTGTTTTCTTTGGCAAAAAGCAGAAAAATCACAGAAGAGGGTGTTATTTTTCAATCGCACATAGATGGAAGCAAACATTTGTTCACTCCCGAAAATGTGATGGATACCCAGCGTGTGATTGGAGGGGATATCATCATGGCCTTTGATGAATGTCCGCCGGGAGGAAGTGATTTTGCATACGCTAGCAAATCGATGGAGCTTACCCACAGATGGTTGGATCGTTGTATTGACAGATTTGATTCTACCAGAGATTTGTATGGGTATACGCAAAATTTGTTCCCCATTGTGCAGGGAGGTGCTCATGCTTCTTTAAGGAAATTATCTTGCGATTTTATTGCCTCAAAAAATGCACCCGGGAATGCGATAGGCGGCTTGAGTGTCGGGGAGCCGATGGATGTGATGTACGAGATTTGTGCGCTTTGTTGCGAACACCTTCCCAAAGACAAACCTAGATATTTGATGGGGGTAGGAACGCCCTGGAATATTTTGGAATGTATTGAAAGAGGGGTGGACATGTTTGACTGTGTGATGCCGACCAGGAATGGAAGGAATGCCATGCTCTTCACGGCTGATGGCATCATCAATATTGACAACAAAAAATGGGAGAAAGATTTTTCACCCATCGATGATACGATAGACTGCAGCACAAGTGCATATTACTCCAAAGCCTATCTGAAGCATTTGCTAAAAGCCAAAGAATTTCTCGGCCTGACCATAGCTAGCATTCACAACTTGGCATTTTATCTCTGGTTGGTCAAAGAAGCTAGAAAGAGAATTTTAAATGGTGATTTCGCATCCTGGAAATCAGACATGGTCATCCGAATGCAGCAAAAAAGATAAATTTTGGTTAAGGTTAGCCCTAAGCACACCCATCATATTTGTTAATTTTAATATCTTTAGCCTTTAAATACTTCTTTATGAAAATGTTACAATTTCTTAGTTTGATGATGGTCTATTTGCCATTGAATCTTTTAGCACAGACGAATCCCGTTCAAAATGCGAGCATTCCCAAAGACGCCCCTGTTGACGTTACCATAACCGATTTTAAAGACAATCCTTTGCCGAATGAAATCATGATTTTCAGAAGCAAGAAAAATGATCGTGAGTATCAGGGCTTGACCAACGACAAGGGTCAGTTCTCCACTCGTCTTCCTGCCGGAGATGTGTACAACATCTTTATCTTGGGATTCAAGGATTCAACCAGCATTGACTCATTGGTGATTCCGGCATTGGTAGGCAATCAATCCTATAAAAACCCTTTTGTGGTTACCTATCAGTTTATGCCATCGAAAAGCTTTGTCTTGGAGAATTGCAACTTCGACAATGGGAAAGCCACACTTCAGGAATCAGCATTTACGGTGTTGGATGAACTGGTTGCTTATATGAAAAGAAAAGATGATGATCGTATAGAATTGGGAGGACATACGGACAATGTGGGCAGTCCTGCAAGCAACCAGAAATTATCATTAGACAGGGCGAATACTGTAAGAGATTATCTGATCAGCAAGGGCATCGATGGAAGCCGAATCACTACAAAGGGGTATGGTCACACCAAGCCCATCTCTGAAAACAAAACAGCTGAAGGAAGAGCCGAAAACCGTAGAACGGAAGTGACTATTTTGGATTGACGAGTTTTTAGGTATATTTCACAAAAAAGCGTGGAAATTTCCACGCTTTTTTTATGCTGTTTTGAAAAAATATTTTATTGGATAGAAGAACTCATCAGTTCATCAACCGTGTAGGTATTGATAATCTCTTGGGTGGTTGGAGGAGTTCCAGGAACGGTAATATTAGCCACAAGGTTAGCGCTTCTTTTGATTAAACCATATTTAGGGGCGTAGTATTGAACCACATTTTGAGTGGTGAAATTGACAGGTAGATTGAAAAAGCTGACCTGAACAGTTGCATTTTGAATTTCTGTTCTCATGGTAATCACATTGGTGTAGTTCTTGCCATTGATGGTAAGTGATCCTCCTTTTTGCTCAACTGAAGTTTTTACTGTCGCATTGATTGTTACGGACGTGCCGTTGAGTGTGGTAGTGGCTGAAAGGGGATTTGTCCATGAACTGCCGACAGCCGCATTGTCTGAAAGATATCGGAGTTCAAATGCAGGTAATCCGGCGCCGAGACTGCTATATTGGTAATAATCGCTGCCTGAAACATTCAAATATTGGTTGCCACCATTGCTGTTATTGAAAATGTGATACACCCTTCCGTTCACATTGGTATCCCTTGTTGAACTGGTTACGGTATAATTAGTGGAAGTCAAGGCTGAGCTGTCGGTGCTTTTGAAATTCCAAGTCGTTCCGGCAGTTTGGTTGATGTAAGAACCTGCGGCGGGAGTTCCATCCCCGTTTTGGTCATCTTTTTTGCATGAAGTGCTGAACAAAGCGAGTAAAATGGCCCCGAAAATGATTTTTTTCATGATTTTTTTGATTATGTAAGTAAAAATAAGCAGAAATCTTTAAAAATTAATTTTATTATCCTATCTTTGCGCTCCCAAAATTATGGCCAAACAAGCACTGATCAAACAAGACGGAATCATTATAGAGGCGCTGAGCAATGCTATGTTCAAGGTCAAATTGGAGAATGGCCATGAAATTCTGGCAACCATTTCCGGCAAGATGAGGATGCACTACATCCGTATCCTTCCTGGAGATAGGGTTGGAGTTGAAATGAGTCCTTATGATTTGAGCAGGGGGCGGATTATTTTCCGCTACAAGTAATTCCAAAACGGTTGTTTTGGTAAATTTTTAAGGCAACATCGTTCATAAAGAACGAATAGATAAAAAGAAAAAAACAAAAATCATGAAGGTAAGAGCTTCAATCAAAAAGCGCAGTGCCGATTGTAAAATCGTCAGAAGAAAAGGGCGTTTGTATGTGATCAACAAAAAGAATCCTCGCTACAAACAAAAACAAGGGTAATTTAAAAAGACAAAAATAAAAAACAGCATATGGCTCGTATTGCCGGTATAGACTTACCAAAAAACAAGAGAGGCGAAATCGGATTGACTTACATCTACGGAATCGGAAGATCTACTGCGAAGTACATTCTGACTAAGTCTGGCATTGATCACAATAAAAAAGTGAATCAGTGGAACGACGATGAACAAACTGCCATTCGTAATGTGATCAACAACGAATTCAAAACTGAAGGTGCGCTCCGTAGTGAGACCCAAATGAATATCAAGCGTCTGTTGGATATCGCATGTTATCGTGGTTTGCGTCATCGTAAAGGATTGCCTTTGCGTGGACAACGTACACGTACCAACAGCCGTACTCGTAAGGGTAAGCGTAAGACAGTTGCCGGCAAGAAGAAAGTGACCAAGTAATACTTGTCGGATATTTCCGACTGTATGATATGACTTCATTCATTTTCGGCATCAATCTCGGATCGCTCCGAAGTCAGCAGTAGAGTAGATGTCGCCCAAGAAATTGGGGAAACACAAGACCACCTAAAAACATGGCAAAAGCACAACAAAAAGGACAAAGCGCAAAAGCTGCGGCCAAAAAAAGAATCGTAAAGGTTGACAGTCACGGTGATGCACATATCTCCGCTACCTTCAACAACATCATCATCAGCTTGACCAACAAAAACGGACAAGTCATCTCCTGGTCATCTGCCGGAAAGATGGGTTTCCGTGGAAGCAAGAAAAATACACCATACGCCGCACAAATGGCAGGTGCTGATGCTGCTAAAACAGCAATCGACGCCGGTTTGAAGCGTGTGGACGTGTACGTAAAAGGACCTGGAAGCGGACGTGAAGGAGCAATCCGTTCACTGGCGCAAAGTGGTTTGGAAGTAACTATGATCAAGGATGTTACTCCATTGCCACACAATGGCTGCCGTCCTCCAAAGAAGAGAAGAGTTTAATTACCATTCATAACGGATGCATTATTCATTTTAAAAGACCTTTATAATGATGCATCGTCACCAAAAGGTCTTCAATTCATACTATGGCACGTTATACAGGCCCCAAAACAAAAATCTCCCGCAGATTCGGAGAACCCATCACCGGAAATGGAAAATGGTTGACTAAAAACAGTAACCCTCCCGGACAGCATGGTGCAAACAAAAAGCGTAAAACCCTTAGTGAGTATGGGGTTCAGCTGAAAGAAAAGCAGAAAGCCAAATACACGTATGGCCTTCTTGAAAAACAATTCCGCAAAACATTCGAAGAGGCAGCTCGTCGTAAAGGCGTTACCGGTGAAAACCTGATCAAACTGCTTGAAGCTCGTTTGGACAATACGGTTTTCAGATTGGGAATCGCTCCAAGTCGTCAGGCAGCTCGTCAAATGGTAAGCCATAAGCACATCACTGTGAACGGAGAAGTGGTTAACATTCCTTCTTACAACTGTGTTCCCGGAGATGTGATCGGTTTGAAAAACAAGAGTGCAGCCAATTCAACCATCACCGGAAACCTGAAAGGGAAGAACCCGAAATTCAGCTGGCTCGATTGGAGCGAAGGCGAAATGAAAGGTACTTTCATCGCTTATCCTGAAAGAGAAAGCGTTCCGGAAAACATCAAGGAACAACTGATTGTGGAATTGTACAGCAAGTAATAATTCCTGATCCCATCCAAAGGGAAAAAGCACCGAAGGTGCAACCATTGTAAACGTAAAAAAACACAATATGGCCATATTCAATTTTGTCAAGCCCGATAAAATCGTTCTGCAAAAAGCAACCGATTTCGAAGCTCAATTCGAGTTTCGTCCGCTTGAGCCAGGATACGGTGTAACTATAGGAAATGCTTTACGCAGAGTACTTCTTAATTCTCTTGAAGGACATGCCATCACCGGAATAAACATCACCGGAGCTGACCATGAATTCGCTACTCTTAAAGGAGTGACTGAAGATGTAACCGAAATCATCCTCAATTTGAAACAAGTTCGTTTCAAATCAAAAGTGGATCATGATGTTCAACATGAAAAATTGACATTGTCTATCAAAAATACCACTCAATTCACCGCAGCAATGATCGGAGATGCTTCTCCTTCTTTCCAGGTGATGAATCCGGAATTATTGATTTGCACACTCGACAACAGCGCAAAACTTGATATCGAAATCACCATCGGAAAAGGTAGAGGTTATGTGCCTGCGGAAGAGCAAAAGGATAAAAGTTCTCATTTCGGCTACATTCCAGTAGATTCCATCTTCACACCTATCAAGAATGTGAAGTATCTGATTGAGAACACCCGTGTGGAACAACGCACAGATTTCGAAAAACTCATCATGGAAGTGGTGACTGATGGTACAATTCATCCGGAAGAAGCTGTTAAGCAAGCTAGCCGCATTTTGATTCAGCATCTGATGATCATCACTGATGAGAACATCACTTTTGATACAAAAGAAGATAAGAAAGAAGATTTGGTTGATGAGCATACACTGCAATTGAGAAAAATGTTGAAGACTCCGTTGGAAGATTTAGATCTTTCCGTAAGAGCTTTCAATTGCCTCAAAGCAGCAAAAATCAACTCTTTGAGCGAACTGGTACAATACGAACAAGAAGATTTGATGAAGTTCAGAAACTTCGGTCAAAAATCATTGAGCGAAATCGATCAGGTTCTTCACGAAAGAGGATTGAGTTTCGGAATGGATCTCAGCAAATTGAAACTGGATGATGAGTAATTGATATTTCAATTATTCTGCCACATCCCATTTATTAAACGCCGGTAATTCCTGACACGGTATCGGTAAAAAACAAAAATTGTCATGCGTCACGGAAACAAAAACAACAACCTCAGCAGAACAGCTTCACACAGAAGATCATTGCTTATGAATCTGGGTTGTCAGCTGATCACTCACAAAAGAATCACTACAACATTGGCGAAAGCCCGTTCACTCAGAACGTATATCGAACCTTTGATTACCAAAACAAAGGCCAACGAAAGCAAGGAAGCGATCATGCACAATCATCGTATCGTATTCAGCTATCTTAACGATAAAGATGCCGTTAAAGAATTGTTCACTGTCGTAGCTCCGAAAGTCGCTGATCGTCCGGGAGGATACACCAGGATCATCAAGCTCGGTGCTCGTGTGGGTGATAACGCGGAAATGGCAATGATTGAATTGGTTGATTTCAACGAAATCTACGGAAAAGGAAAAGGAGAAGAGGTGTCAACTGCAAAGAAGACTCGTCGCTCCGGTGGAAAAAAGAAAGCGGCAACAACCGAAGAAGCTTCCGAAACATCAACAGAAGAAACGCAGTCTTCAGCAGACACTTCAGAATCCGCAGAAGATTAATATTATTATTGCCCCGATTATTTCGGGGCTTTTTTTTATCCTTTTATTTCAGTTCAAAGAAGTTTGATTTTATTTGCAAAATGGTTTTATAAAATGGAAAACATGAAACAGGGAAATGCATATCTGCTTTTGGAAGATGGCACCATGATTTGCGGGAAAGCATTCGGAAAATCAGGAACTTCAACAGGTGAGATATGTTTCAACACAGGAATGACAGGGTATCAGGAAGTTTTTACCGACCCCAGCTACACCGGTCAGGTGCTGATCATGAACAATGTTCATATCGGAAATTATGGAACACGTCAAACGGATGTGGAGAGTGATTCTGTAAAAGTGAGAGCCATCATAGGCAGAAATCTGGAAAGCAAATTCAGTCGTTTTTTAGGGGAAATGAGTCTTCAGCAATACTTCGAACAACAAGAGATTCTGGCCATCGACGGTGTTGATACCAGAGCCCTTGTGGCGCATGTAAGAACCAAAGGGGCTATGAATTGCATCATATCCACCACATTGACAGATCTGGAGTCATTAGAAAATGGGTTGAAAAAAGTGCCATCGATGGACGGACTGGAGTTGGCATCAACGGTGTCGACTACGGAGGCGTATAGTTTGGGTGATGAAAAAAGTAACATTCGTATCGCAGTGTTGGATTTCGGTGTCAAAAAAAATATCCTGAATTGCATGACGGAGAGAGGAGCTTACGTCAAAGTTTTTCCAGCGAAAACATCATACCATGATCTTAAGGATTTTCAACCGACCGGCTATTTTTTAAGCAATGGTCCCGGTGATCCTGCCCCGATGCATTACGCGGTTGATACCGTGAAACAGATTCTTCAGGAAGACAAACCTTTGTTTGGCATCTGCCTAGGGCATCAATTGCTTGCCCTTGCAAATGGAATTTCCACTTTTAAAATGCATCACGGACACAGAGGACTTAACCACCCGGTAAAAAACATCATAACTGGTAAGTCGGAAATCACAACGCAGAATCATGGGTTTGGCATAGATCCAGAGTCGGTTAAAAAAAATCCGGAAATTGAGATAACGCATGTCAATCTCAATGATGACAGTATTGAAGGGATTCGTATCAAAGGGAAAAAAGCCTTTTCCGTTCAGTATCATCCCGAAGCGACTCCAGGTCCTCATGATAGTCGATATCTATTCGACACTTTTATCGACATGATGAAATAGAACGATCAAAAAGAAATCCCAACAGAAACACATCAACATGAAAATCGCAATCATAAACGGACCCAATCTGAATTTACTTGGAACCAGGGAAACTGCTGTTTATGGGGAGAAAAGTTTCGATGTTTTTCTTGAGGAATTGAAGTTGGCTTTTCCCCATATCGAATTCATCTATGTACAAAGCAATATAGAAGGAGAGTTGATTGATGCCATTCAGAAATGTTCGATAGTCGCAGATGCTTTGATCTTGAATCCTGCAGGATATACACATACATCTGTGGCCATCGGAGATGCGGTTGCTGCCATTTCAAAACCCGTCATTGAAGTTCATATATCCAACGTATTTTCAAGAGAGTCTTTCAGGCATCAGTCATTCGTATCACCTAAAGCTAAAGGAACCATCATCGGTCTTGGTTTAAAGGGCTACGAGTTGGCGGTTCGTTTTCTATCGGAATAGTTTCACAAAGCCCACTTCTTTTTCAATTGAAGGATTTGTTTCTTTGTTTGTGAAAGTTTCTTTTTCTGTTCAAGTATAAAACTGTTGTCTTCCAGTTTTCCCAACACTTTATTCATCTCGCTTTCATCTTCATAAATCATTTTTCTGAAAGGATTCGTATGGTCTTTTTCTCTTGATGAGAAAATGTTTGAAAAAATCTCTTCGTTGATTTCATTATACGTTTTCAGTAAAGATGAAAAACAGGATGCGTCAAATTCGGTGTTTTTCATTTTTGTCATTTCAAGATAAACAGCATATGCATGCTTCAACTTGTCAACTGAGTATGTGTCTCCTTGTTTTTGATAAAACAGATGAACCTGTTCCCAAGTACTGATTTTGTTGTTCTTGATTGAGTCTTTCAGTTTCTCAACTTCTTTTTTCATGATCAATTGGCCTCCGATGTTAACCCATTCAGATTTTTGTGAGCCATTACCCATCCTTTTTTTCAACAGATCGAAACTTTGTGGCTTTTCCTGATCTATCACTTCCAACATCTGATCGACAAGGTATTTGGCGATCATTTTACGAAACATATTTATGGCTTGAGGCACTTTGATCAGCAATACGTTTCGATTGCTGTTTTCCCAACCCTTGAGCTGGGCTTCCCCTTTTTCATTGATCTTCAATGATTCGAGAAGTTTGATCGCTGCGAGTATTTCATTGGCGGTGTCGGGTGCCAGATAATCAAATTCAAGGAGTTGAACTTTTTGGAGCCTCTGGTCTCTGTCTTTATATTTTTGCGCATTTCTTGCCAACGCATACATGTTGTACATGAACCAATAACCAGGCATTACAACCAATCTGTCATGGGTGAGGTCGTTGCTTACCAAACAAAAAGGAATTGGGATATTGAGTTCTGAAGGATAATCTCCTTTTGCTAAAATCGTGAATGAGGCGAATTTGGAATTGTGTTTTAAACTTACACAGAGTCCGGGCCAGAATCCTCTGCCCGCTATGATTTCGCCATCCGCACTTCTGCTGTTGTGGTTGCTGCCAAGCGTGGCTCCTGCGGCAATATTGCTTTGTCCTTCAATAAGGGACGCGCATAAAAAAGAGTTGTTATGATGTTGTTCGTGTGAAGGGAAGATGAGACTGTTCAGTACTTCACAACAGGATATGGTGGAGTTGTTCCCCAGATAAGAGTTGATCAGTCTTGCACCATATTTCAATTGAGAATGGGAGGCGGCGATGAAACGTACGGCTTTCACACCATAAAAAATCCTGCAGCCATAACCGATGATGCCATTAACCAATTCACATCCTTCTCCAATCTGAGATTTTCTTTCAGCGTCAGAATTGAGTGTCAGATTTTTCAGTTTGTTCGCTCCTTTGATATAGGCATCAGTTCCGATTTTTGTGTCTTTGATGATACCGCAATTCTTGATTACAGTTCGATCTCCGATCATGCCATAGTAACCTCTTTGTTTGTCGAATTTTCTTTCGGTCAATCTTTTCATCCCATCCATCAGCTGCATATCACCTTGATGTTTGCTCCATAAATAAGCATCGCCTGCAAGCATGCCATCGAAAGGGATGATTTTTCTTCCTCCGTTTTCATTGCAAACCTCTATGACGATTCTTGACTTCTCATCAGTTTCGCCATCCTTTAGGATTCCATTTCCAAATTTGGCTTTATCGGTAGTGGCCAATTCATTCACATTGGCTATCATCACATCATTTCCTATGATATAATGACTGAGATATTTGACATTGTCTATACAAACGTGATTGCCGATATCGCAGCTGATGATCATGCTGTCATAAATGCCCTCACGCATTTTGAAATTGTGAAATTCATGGTATACAGGAACCAGATCTCCAATCGTTATTTTCCCAAAAAAACGATTTCGATGAACCAGCTTTGCGTTGAATTTTTTCGACACCAGTATGTTTTTCCAGTCGTCGGATTCATTCTGATTTTGAATCAATATGTCGATCTGGCTTTTTGACAATGGCTTGTATTCACCAGAAAGCTTGCATTGTTTGTTTCTTAAGTGGTATTCACTTTTTCCTTTTGGGAGATATTTCGATTCAATGAAATCAAATCCGAGTGACTCAATGGGCTTTTTGTAAAATAGATTCATCGCCTTTTATTAAAATGAAAGACAGCAACTTTTTTGGCTACATGAAGACAGCCGATATACAAGTTAATAAAATATCAGGCATTATTCCACCGTGACACTTTTGGCCAGATTTCTGGGTTTGTCAACATCTGTACCCTTGGCGATCCCTACGTAGTAAGAAAGCAATTGCAAAGGAATAACAGACAGTATCGGAGCTATAATCTCATCAGCAGGTGGAATGGAGAAACAATCATCGCTAAGGGTAGGACTTGTCTTGTCGCCCTCTGTGATGATGGATATGATTTTACCCTTTCTCGCTTTGATCTCCTGCATGTTGCTTACAATTTTCTCATGGTACACATCTTGTGTGGCAATAAATACAACCGGCAGATTTTCGTCCACCAAAGCGATAGGACCATGTTTCATTTCCGCGGCCGGATAACCTTCTGCGTGTATGTATGATATCTCTTTGAGTTTTAGAGCACCTTCCAATGCTATAGGGAAATTGTATCCACGTCCGAGAAACAGAAAGTCATGGGCGTCTTTATATTTTTCAGCGATGACTTTTAGTTCATTGGCATTTTTCAAAATCGCTTGTGCTTTTTCAGGGACGGCTTCCAGTTCCACCAAAAGCTCTTTGTATCTTTCTTGGGTGATGGTGCCTTTGTTGATGGCTATATTCAGCGCCACCATCATAAGCACCGCCAATTGACCTGTGAATGCTTTGGTGGAGGCTACGCCAATTTCGGGTCCGGCATGTGTATATGCTCCTGCATTTGATATTCTCGCGATGGATGAGCCAACCGCATTGACCACACCAAAAATGAATGCGCCTTTTTCCTTGGCTTTTTCCAATGCAACGAGTGTGTCGGCTGTTTCGCCACTTTGTGAGATGGCTATGATGATATCACCTGGATGAATGATCGGATTTCTGTAGCGGAATTCTGATGCGTATTCAACTTCCACAGGGATTCGACAAAGCTCTTCAATGATATATTCTGCGACAAGTCCGGCGTGCCAGCTTGTTCCACATGCCACAATCATGATTCTGTTCGCTTTGTTGATGGCTTCAATATTCAGATCAACGCCACTCATACGGATCATTCCTTCCTTGGCATCAAGTCTGCCGCGTAAACAATCGAAAATGGTATTGGGTTGCTCGAAAATTTCCTTCAACATGAAATGTTCATATCCGCCTTTTTCAATCGCGGCAAGTTCCATATCGAGCTTGGTGATGAAAGGAGTGATTTTTTCATTTCCCAAATTCTTCAGTATCAACTCATCGGGTTTTACAATCGCAAGTTCATAGTCGTTCACATAAACGACTTCTTTAGTGTATTCAATGATGGGAGAGGCGTCACTGGCCAAAAAATGTTCTCCTTTACCGATGCCGATAACCAAAGGAGATCCTTTGCGTGCGGCAATGATGGTATCCGGATTGGATTGCTCAATCAATAAAATACAATAAGCTCCAGTAACTCTTTTCAAAGCGATCCTAACAGCATCTTCCAAACTGCACTCGTTGTTTTTCTTGATGTCTTCAATGAAATTCAGCAACACTTCAGTATCGGTATCGCTTGTGAAGGAGTAACCCTTATTTACAAGTTCCTGCTTGATCAGTGCGTAATTTTCGATGATGCCGTTATGTATCATGGCAATTTCACCACCCGAAGAAAGATGCGGATGCGCATTTCTATCGCTGGGTTCTCCGTGGGTAGCCCAACGGGTATGTCCGATTCCGATTTGAGCTTCGAGATTTTTGCCGATCAGCGTCTCTTCTAGATCAGCCACTTTCCCTTTCTTTTTATGGACCTGCAGATTCTGGTTGTGCAGCAACGCAACGCCGCTGCTATCGTAACCTCTGTATTCGAGTCGCTTGAGTCCCTTTAATATCACCGGATATGCCTGTCTGTGGCCGGTGTAACCTACAATTCCACACATGTTGTATGAATTAAAAAATGAAGTTCAGAACCACTTTGGTAATGATGTCGAAAGATAACGCAAAAAATAAAATTATGAAAGGCAATTTGTCATTTTCGGTAGAAACTCCAGGTTATTGCATCAAAAATGTATCCAATCCTTGAATTTCGGGTTTTGGGAGATCTGTTTTACAGTAAAATGCCGTGCAGGAATATATAGGCAAATGAGAAATAGATCACGATTCCTGTCACATCCACCAAAGTGGCTACAAAAGGGGCTGATGAAGCGGCAGGATCTAATTTCATTTTCTTTAGGATAATGGGAAGCATGGAGCCCATCATGCTCCCCCAAAGAACGATGCCGATCAGGGAGAAAAAGATGGTGCCTGCAAGGAGGTTCCAATGTGGACCATAATCGAACAAATGCATGTTTTGCCAGATGGAAATCCTCAATACGCCGATTGAGCCAAGCATAATACCCAAAAATGAACCGGTGATGAGTTCTCTTTTCATCACCTTCCACCAATCTTTGATGCTTAATTCTCCGAGGGCCATCGCTTGTATGATCAAGGTAGACGCTTGCGATCCGCTGTTTCCGCCACTGCTCATGATTAAAGGTATGAAGAGAGCCAGTACGGTCGCGGTCTCAATCTCCTGTTGAAAAAATTGCATGGCGGAAGCTGTCAACATTTCGCCCAAAAAAAGCAAGATGAGCCAGCCGGCTCTTTTTTTGAAAAGTTTGAACAAACTGATGTCCAAATAGGGTTCTTCCAAAGCCTCCGTACCTCCGATTTTCTGAATGTCTTCCCCAAACTCCTCGCTTGCCACCCACAGAACGTCATCAATGGTGATGATGCCTAATAAAACGTTTTGCTCATCGGTAACGGGAAGGGCTACACGATTATTCATTTTGAAAGCCTCACTCGCCAGTTCCTGGTCGTCTGTCGCTTTGAGAGAGATGAAACGGTCATCCATCAATTCACTTACCTTGACGGAAGGATCGGCCAGTATGATATCTCTGATCCTTATATCATCAAGCAATTCACCTCTGTAATTGATAACGTAAATCACATCGACGGTTTCACTGTTCGTTCCGAATCGACGGATGGTATCTATGACTTCTTTTACAGTATTGTATTCGTATACATACACATAATCCGGCGTCATCAGCCTACCGACACTGTTTTCAGGATATCCCAAAAGCGTCAGCGTTATTTTTCGTTCGTCCGGATCGAGGGTTTTGATAAGTTCGCGAACCACACTATTGGGCAAAACTTCCAAAAAGGCGACCCTGTCATCCGCAGGAAGTTCATTCAACAATTCAGCTGACTTATACGGAGGCAGGTCTTCGATGATCTTTCTTTGTTCTCCGGGCTCCAATATTTTAAATACACTCGCAGCCCTGTGGATCGCCAGATAAGCAATGATCTGGGATTCATAATCCGGATAAGCATAGATGAGCTCAGCGACGTCGCTTATGTTCTGGTCATTTAGAAATTCACGAATAGCCAGTTTGTCGTCGGTCTGTATAAGACTTTCAAAGCGGTCTTGAAGCGGGATGTCCTTTTGTTCTTCTATCATCAAAAAATGAAAATGAGTTAAAAGGTAAAGCGTATATGGCTAAAATCGTTTTCTTTTGCAAAGTAATGTAATTAACCTGAAAGCATATGCTACATCCGGCTTTATATATCGAAAAAACTACGGAAAAGGGTAAGGGCGTTTTTACGGCAGACGATTTGGGAGAGGCTGAGATCATTGAGCTTTCCCCCGTGATTGTGATGAATCTTGAAGACAGAGTTCATTTGGATAAAACCCTTTTACACGATTATATTTTTGAATGGGGCAGCAACAAAGAAAAATGTGCCATGGCATTAGGTCTGATTCCAATGTATAACCATAGTTACGAGAGCAATTGCGAGTATTTCATGGACTATGAAAATGATACCATTTTTGTGAAAACGGTAAGGCCAATCAAAGCCGGTGAGGAGCTGACCATCAATTATAATGGGGATTGGAACAATGGAGAATCTGTTTGGTTCGATGCAAAATAAAAGCGGATGCGACTATCGCATCCGCCAAAGAATTTTGAATATTTTAAATTAAACCATCTCAGCCATATTGGGAATATCGGCTGCTTTGTATTCGCCGGCATCCAGTTTCTTTTTAGTTTCTTCAAAGGCTTTCAACGTAAGTTCGATATCTTCTACCGAATGAGCTGCAGTTGGAATAAGTCGATAAATGATATCACCCTTAGGTATTACAGGATATACAACGATACTGCAGAAAATATGGTAGTTTTCCCTGAGGTCCATAACCATTTGAGTTGCTTCCGGCACGTCACCTTTCATGTATATCGGAGTAACGGGTGAGTTGGTGTTGCCAATATCGAAACCTCTCTCTCTAAGTCCATTTTGAAGCAGGGAAACATTGTCCCACAACTTGGTTCTGTATTCGGGATGTTGAATGGTCATCTCCATTCTTTTCAGCATGCCTTCTACAATCAACAATGGAAGGCTTTTGGCGAAAATTTGCGAACGGGTATTATAGCGTAGATACTTTATGACAGCTTTTGGACCGCTGATGAATGCTCCGATACTTCCCATACTTTTTACGAAAGTGCTAAAATATAAATCGATTTCAGATTGACATCCTTGAGCTTGGTCTGCACCAGCTCCCGTCGGTCCCATATAACCGAAACCATGGGCATCATCAATCAAAATACGGAAGTTGTATTTTTTCTTTAATGCAACAATCTCTTTGAGTATGCCTTGCTCTCCGTCCATGCCGAAAACCCCTTCGGTGATAAGCAGAATTCCGCCACCTTGTTTGTTTGCCATTTCGGTTGCTCGTTGCAATTGTTTTTCGCAGTCGGCGATATCGTTATGTTTGAACGCATAACGGTGTCCCATATGTAATCTTACACCATCAACGATGCAGGCATGTGATTCAGCGTCATATACGATAACATCACGTCTGTTTAAGAGCGCATCAATACAGCTCATGATGCCCTGATATCCGAAATTGAGCAGCATGGTATCCTCTCTGCTCACAAATTTGCTGATGACTTCCTCCAACTTCTCATGGTGAATGGTATTTCCGCTCATCATCCTTGCACCCATTGGATTACCCATGCCATACTTCGCAGCTGCTTCAGCATCTGCCTGTCTGACTTCTGGGTGATTCACCAAACCCAGATAATTGTTCAAACTCCAAACAATCATCTCCTTGCCACGAAAACTCATTCTTGGGCCAAGTTCCCCTTCCAGTTTTGGGAAAGCAAAATAACCGTGTGCACGGTCCATATGTTGCCCGATTGGTCCACCATCCTTGATCAGTTTTTCAAATACATCTATGCTCATAATGCCGTTTTTTGAGTATTATTTGCAAAAATAAGACTTTTCCTCGCTCTTATTCCCATGCCTGAAGGCAAATTATCGAATTCAGTTTATGAATATCTTTGTCTCATAGTAAACCCAAGAATCATGAAGAATAGCAGACTGGTCCTATTGTTTTCACTTCTTTTCATTTGTAGTTTATCTTTTGCGCAGAAAAACAAAAACACAAAAAATGCAACTCCCGCTTCAAAGCCTAAACTTGTTGTAGGTGTAGTGGTTGACCAGATGCGTTGGGATTTTTTATATCGCTACAAATCTCAATATGGCAAAGGTGGTTTCAATAGATTGTTGGGGGAAGGTTATAGTTGTGAGAATACCATGATCACGCATCTTCCGACGTATACTGCGGTCGGACACACTGGCGTTTATACTGGTGCATTTCCATCGATACACGGAATTGTTGGTAACAATTGGAGAGATGGTAAAACCGGAAAGAGAATGTATTGTACTGAAGACTCTACCGTTTCAGGTGTCGGCAGTAACAATGAGTCTGGAAAAATGAGTCCAAAGAATTTGCAGGTAAATACCATTGCTGATGAGTTGAAGCTGAGCAATGGATTCAGATCAAAAACTTTTGGTGTTTCGCTGAAAGACAGAGGTGCGATTTTGCCAGCAGGTCATAGTGCTGATGCTGCTTATTGGTATGATGATAAAACAGGGAACTGGATCAGCAGTACGTTCTATATGGAACAGTTGCCGGAATGGGTGAACCGATATAACGAAAAAAGACTTCCTGATGAATGGATGAAAAAGGATTGGGAAACGATTCTGCCTTCAAATCAGTACATGCAAAGTTCATTGGATGATGCAGGATATGAGGGTAGCATGCCGGGTGAAAAAAGCCATGTATTCCCTCATCAATTACACAACATAACAGAAAAAAAATATGCAGCGCTCCGATTTACGCCACATGGAAATACATTGACACTTGATTTTGCAAGACAAGTCATTTCCAATGAAAATCTAGGCAAGGATGAATTCACGGATTTGCTCGCTGTAAGTTTATCTTCTCCAGATTACGCAGGTCATACATTTGGACCGAATTCTGTAGAAGTGCAAGACATGTACTTGAGATTGGATCTTGAAATTTCAAGGATGTTGAATTTTCTGGATTCAACAATGGGAGTAGGGCAATATTTGTTTTTTCTGACCGCAGACCATGGAGTTTCGCAAGTACCTGAATATCTGACTGCTCATAAAATTCCTGCCGGCAGAGTGGATGTTGATGCGTTGCAGAAAGAAATAAATGATACCATCAACAACCGCTATAAAATACAGGATGCCATTGTTGAAATAGAAAATAATCAGCTTTATCTCAATCCTTCTTTGAAACAGGATGGTGGGATGAATGCTTTTTTCATCATACAGGAAGTGATCAAACTCTTGTATGAGAAGCCATATGTTCAACATGTCGCCGATGTTCAGCACATCAGCTCTTTCACTTTGCCACCATTATTTGCCAAATTGATGTCTAATAGTTATTATCCTGGCAGATCGGGAGATCTTCAAATGTTTCTCAAGCCTCATTTTATCGAGGGTGGAAAAACAGGAACAACACACGGCGCTTGGAATCCGTATGATTCGCATATCCCTTTGGTTTGGTTTGGTTCAAGCATTAAATCCGGAAAAACATATAGACAGACCCAAATGGCAGATATTGCGCCTACTTTGGCATTAATGCTACAAATTCAGATGCCGAACGGTGCAATGGGAACCGTAATCGAGGAGTTGCTCAAATAAAGATTGTTAATGAATCTTAAAAATCTGAACATTTCATTTTACCCTATCTGAGTTTTATTAATTTGCAAATCAAATCTTATTGACATGAAAAAATCAATTTTATTTCTAAGCATCGCTGCTCTATTCTTCTCATCTTGTCAGAACACAGATGACAACAGCAGCACTGCAATCAATACAAACACTGTTTCAAATACGGTCAGCACAGGATCCTGGCGTGTCACTTATTACTGGGATACAGATCACGAGGAAACCAGTTCTTTTTCAGGATACAGTTTTGTGTTCGGAGCTGGGAATGTAGTCACCGCTACCAAAAACGGAACAGCCGTAACAGGCACTTGGTCGACCACTCTAGACGACTCCCTTACAAAGTTGGTATTGAATTTTGCTGATCCCGCAGACTTCGTCGAAATCAGCGATGACTGGCATGTGGTGGAAAGAACAGCTACAAAAATCAGATTGCAGGATGTAAGTGGAGGTAACGGAGGAACAGATTATCTGACTTTCGAAAGAAACTGATATTAATTTATTTAATTGTCTTGTCCCTCCAGAAATGGTGGGATTTTTTTTGGATCTGATTCCATTGCATCGCTTGAATGCAAAAAGTCCCAATCTCCTTTTGGCGCCGGTGTTCCGCAGGACACCGGTGTCTACAAAGAGCACCAAGACACTTTCTTGGAATCTATGTAAAAATGATTTAGACTCTTTAATATTAAGCAAGCTTGCATCGCTTAAATGCAAAAAGTCCCGCACATTGTGCAGGACTTTTATTTTTGTTGGGTTACCTGGATTACTTTCAGTGATCCTTAATGGGGGGAGGGTAAAAAAGAAAATCCTTACTCGCTTCGCTCGCCAGTTCCTTTTTACATCTTCGCTTTTGCAAGCAAGC
>JAURKN010000067.1 GCA_030831725.1 Ferruginibacter sp. | reverse complement strand
TTAATAATTATTGGTCTGGTTTTGTGATTGATGGTTCGGATGATAATGTTCATCAAATAAAAAACGACAACATCTCCGGATATTTCGACCTAAGATCAAAAAGCAGTTTCATCACAAAAGAGAATATCAACGAATTGATGTCATCTGTAGGATTCAATCATCAAGTGGGACTGTTGAGTATTGATATCGATGGAAATGATTACTGGGTTTGGAATCAATTGAATGTGATCAATCCGGATATCATCATCTCTGAGTATAATGCGCTTTTCGGCTTCGAAGAGCAATTTACAGTTCCTTATCGCCCTGATTTTGTAAGAGGGAAGTCTTCCTTTTTTTCATTGTATGGTGCTTCATTATCAGCTTTGGTCGAATTGGCAAAAAAGAAAGGTTATTTCTTTATAGGATGTAACTCTGCCGGCAATAATGCATACTTCATAAAAAATGAACTAAGAGAATCTTGCATCTTCAAGGAGATATCTGCAGAAGAAGGATATAATTTCAGTTCGTTTTCAGAATCCAGAGACAATCAAGGAATCAGAAACAGGGGAAAAGAAAAAATATATGCGGTGAACAATGCTGAGGTTTACGACATTGCGAATGATAAAATCATCCGCTTTGATTCAGAAAAAGTTATAGCATCTTTATTGCGAAGTGGAAAATTTAAAGGCATACATTGATGTCATTGAAAACGATTTTAATAATTGGTTCGGAAGGATTCATTGGAAGCCATTTGGTTGGCTTTTACATCAGATCAGGTTGGGATGTCATCGGAATGGATCTCGCAGGGTCAAGCAAGCATGACATCCAATATCAACAATTTGTTGATCAAGATGAAGCGTTTGAAGGAATTATTCAGCATTTCTCATTCGAACGTTGTGTGAATGCCGCAGGAAACGGCGATGTTAATTTTTCAGTAACTCATCCTTACGAAGATTTCAAGGCAAATACATTATTGACCATCAAATTGTTAGAAGCGCTCAGAAAATATGCTCCTCAATGTAAATACATACATATCTCAAGTGCAGCGGTGTATGGGAATCCGGCAAAGCTTCCCATTACAGAACAGGATGAAATCAATCCCGTTTCACCTTACGGTTGGCATAAGTTTTTAGCTGAACAATCTTGTATCGAGTACAACAAAACATATGGCTTGCTATGTGCCATCATCAGACCCTTCTCCGTATTTGGCCCAGGACTCAGAAAGCAGTTGCTGTGGGATGTCTACAAACGCTCACATGATTTGAATGGACCATTGGAGCTATGGGGTACCGGTGCGGAGACCAGGGACTATATCTTCATTGACGATTTGATACATTCAATTGATATTATATTTGACCATTCTCAAATGAATGCATCTATTTATAATATTGCCAGTGGAGAAATGACATCCATCTCCGACATCGTAACAAAACTCATTCTAGCATTAAATAGGCCTAACTCTATTTATTTCAATGGAAACATACTAAAAGGGAATCCAATCAACTGGAAAGCGGACATCAGCAAATTAAAAAGTCTTTCATATGCGCCAACCGTAAATCTTGAAGACGGTATCAATAAGTTGGCAGAATGGATGAAACAATTGGATCAATAATGAATCAACTGACTTTTTTTATAGACGATAAACTTGGAGGTGTCACCAGTCTGAATTTCAACCTCATCAAGAAAAAACCTCAGAATTTAAGGCCTCTCGTGATCCACATCGATAACCGTCACGATAAAATGACAAGAGCAGGCATAGATTATCCGGGTTGTGATCAACGTTATTTTATCACGGATGATCATGAACATCGGATGAATGCACTCAAGAGACTACATAAGTTAGTTCCAGAAAATCCAGGTGCACTTATTTTGAATTATGGAACAGAGATGACGATGCTGGATCATTTTCCTGTTTTACAGACCACGTATCAATTGGTTCATGATGATTATAACCTCAATCTGGCAAAAAAATACGGTCATTTGATAGATGTCTTCATTTGCCACAATACCCATATGCAAAAACGTTTGCTTGAAATACTACCAAATAAAAGCAATCGAATTTTTTATCTGCCCCATGGTATAGAATTGCCATCTCGATATAGAGAGGCGCAAGCGCCTGAAAAACCATTGCGATTGCTTTTTTTAGGAAGAATGAATCGCTCAAAAGGCATTTTTGATTTGCCTCAAATTGATGAAATTCTAAGGAACAATAAAGTAAACGTGGAATGGGGTTGCATCGGTGCAGGACCTGAACTTCAAAGTTTGAAGGACAGTTGGAAAAATGATAAGGTTCGGTATTTTTCTCCAGAAACCAATGCGGAAGTCATGGACTTGATTTCGTCGTATGATGTGTTTGTACTGCCAACAAAATTTGAAGGTTCACCTGTGTCTTTGTTGGAAACTATGGCAGTTGGGCTGGTTCCAGTTATTTCAAAACTTGAAGGAGGTATAACAGATATCGTGGATTCTTCCGTTGGATTTACTCCAGGAGTGAATGACAATCAAACTTTTGCTGAATCTATTATTAAACTTGATAATGATCGTAATTTATTGGAAACCTTGAGCAAACGTTGCCGTAATGTAATAATAGAGAAATTCGACTTGTCAAAGACAGCTGAAAAATATCATGAACTTTTTGGAAGATATGAGGAGTTCTATACTCAAAAAATAATACAAAGGAAAAGAACGGGCTTCCGTTTGGATCATCCCATGATTCCGTCCATTTTCACAAAAACGATTAGAAAAAATTTAGCTTTCCTTAAAAACACACCAAAAAAGGGATAATGCAAAATTCAAGTCCTGCCATAAGTGTTTTGATGACCTCTTACAATAGAGAGGATTTTCTTGCCATAGCTATTGAAAGCGTTTTGGCTTCCACATTTAAAAATTTTGAACTTATCATAGTCGACGATGGTTCAAAAGATAAAACTGTTGCCATTGCCAAGGAATATGCCTCAAAAGACAGTAGAGTGAAGGTTTTTGAAAATGAAACCAATTTGGGTGATTATCCGAATAGGAATAAAGCTGCTTCTCTTGCAACTGGCAAGTATCTAAAATATGTTGATGCGGATGACATGATTTATCCTTGGGCACTTGAGGTTTTGTATACATCCATGGAGGCATTTCCGGAGGCGGGGTGGGGATTGTGTTCCCTGGATCAAGACAAGGAAAGGCCATATCCTTTTTGTCTAAAGCCTCATGAGATTTTTGAATATCACAATTTCAAGTCTTCCCTTTTTCATAAAGCACCACTTTCTTCCATCATAAAAAAGGACGTATTTGATCAAGTGGGTGGTTTTTCAGGAAAAAGACAGATGGGAGATACGGAAATGTGGCATATACTGGCTTTGCGCTTTCCAGTAGTTTTAATGCCACACGGTATGGTTTGGTATCGTATCCACGAAGCTCAGGAATCTGTTCAGATCAGAAATGAAATTATCGTAAGATTGAGGTATACCATATCCATCTTGCATTTTTATGAAAAAGAGAAATCCATTCCCATGTCGGTGGCGTCGAAGCAAAAAGTGATTGGAAAGCTACGGAGACAAATGAGGATGGTGATTCTGAGAAAAATATTGAAATTCAATTTCAAATTGGCTCTTTCCATTTATCATGCTTGGAAAAGCGATGAATATGATTTTAAATCGATCAACTGATTCATAATAAAGTATTATTGAATTGATTATTTGTTAATCATCGATTATTGCTGATAAATAAGGCATCAATAAATTGTAATTTCCATTCAATTAAATCACAAAAATCTCAATGAGTAGATTGATAAGATATGTAAAATGTTGGCTTAGGTTTAGAATCTACTATTATTTCAAAATTTTCAGACCTTCCAATTTCAAGATCAAGGGACGTTTATATTTCGATTTGTTCAGTTTTATCGATTTCCAAAAAGATTCAGAACTAACAATCGGTGAAAATGTGTCACTTAGGAAAACCAGACTCTATCTGCATGATTCTGATTGTGTATTGGGTTCCCAAATAAAAATGATGGATGCTGTCGTTTTTATCAAAAACAGCAAGGTTGACATAGGAGGAAATTCAAAATTCAATAAAATTGATTTTTCGTTGTATGATCATTCATCATTTAAATCCGGTAAACATACATTACTTGATGGCAGTAAGAATGGAGTGTCTGGTTTTTATGCGGAGAAAGCTACGGTAGAGTGGGGAGACAATGTGAATCATTATGCATATTCAAAATGCATTCAAAGTACTTGGAGGTCAGGATCCAATATATTTATCAACTGGGGAACTCAGATCAGATGTGAATCTGCATTAACGATGGGAGATAACATTCTCATTTCATATGATTGTATCATTTTCGATACCAATACACATTCTACCGATCATATGGATAGAAGAAAAGAGATTCAGCAAGGTTATCCCAATTCTTCCATACAATTTGAAGAGGATAAGAAAAAGATTGTGAAGAAGCCAATTATCATCGGAAATGATGTTTGGATTGGAATGAGGACTATCATTCTCAAAGGGACTGAATTGGGCAATCAGGTTATTGTTGGGTCTGGTTCTGTAGTTTCCGGACTCAAAGTGAATGAAGCTTCAAAAATAGCGGGAAATCCGGCTCGTAATCTTTGATATGGAATATCATTGAATTCTTATCATGGCAAACATCAAAAAAATTGTGATTTTACATTTTCTGCCATTGGAGCAATATCCTCCTGTTATGAATATGATTGATTACTTGTCTGTAAATACTTCTGTAAAAATCACAGTTCTAACCACCTTGCCGGAAGACCGTTTTCGATTGAAATTATATGGCAACACAAATTCAAATGTCAATATTATTCGCACATCTGCTATCAATAAAGGCAAAGTTTTGAGGCTTTTCCATTATGTACAATATTATTTGACATCATTTTATAGTTTAATCATTAACAAACCGGATACTATTTTTTACATAGATACCCTCTCTTCTTTTTCTGGACTTTTCTACAAAAAATGGATTTCAAGAAAAGTAAGATTGATGGTGCATTATAACGAGTATGTAACGCCGGATGAGTATAAGCATGGCATGAAATTGGTCAATCGATTTCATAAAATGGAATTGAGTTTGTACAGAGATTTTAGCTGGATTTCGCAGACAAACGCTGTGCGATTGGGGAAATTCAGAAAAGACATCGGTATGAATGATGATGCTCTTGATAATATTTTTCATGAACTCCCGAATTATCCACCTCCTCATTGGATAACTGAAAAGAAAGTAAAAACAGACGGGCCTCATAAACTCGTTTATGTTGGCTCCTTGGGTATGGATACCATGTATGTATCAGAATTGATTGATTGGATAAATGGTCAAAAGGGGATGTTTACGCTTGATATATATGCTTATAATGTTGATGAAAAAACGAAAGCGTATTTATCAGATCTGAAAGAGAATTCTTTGGTCCGTTTTCATGGAGGTTGTGATTACTCCAATTTGCCTCAAGTTTTACCAAGCTATGATATTGGAATCGTCATGTATAAACCCTTTTCTTTAAACACCATTCATGCTGTTTCCAACAAAATCATGGAATATCTTGCTTTTGGTCTGGATGTTTGGTTTTCTAAAGAGATGACCCATAGCCTAGACTATGTCAGAGAAGATTGTTATCCAAAAGTATTGGCTGTTGATTTTATGGACCTGAACCATTTTGATACTGAAAAAGCTATGAATAAAGCAAACTTGAAGTTTGTTCCTTCTCCTTACCATTATAACAATGTGTATCATCAATTCAGAAATCATTTATTCACAGATACTAACTAAAAACGTTTCTGAAAACGAATGAATTCCTCTGAAAATTTGACAATACTATTTGTAGCTTTTGAATTTCCGCCTTTAAACAGCGGTGGTGTTCAGCGATCATTGAAATGGGTGAAATATCTGCCTGATTTTGGAATAAATCCAGTTGTTATCACTATAGAGGTTGATGATATCGGTCAGGTATTCAGGGATGCGAAAACGGATAATGGTTTACTTGTTGACATTCCGGAGAACACAATAATTAAAAGAGTTCATTGTGAGAGCCCTTCACAATCAAGAAATAAAATATGGAATTGGTTAAGCATTTATTTCTCTGTATCAGAAATATTTAAAAAGACATGGAAAAAAAATCTGGAAATCAGCTTGCCAGAAATTATGGCAACCTACAAACCGGATGCCGTTTATGTGACATTGCCTCCTTTTGCCATGGCTACATTATGGAGAAAATTGCTTCGACTATATGATATTCCTCTTATAGTAGATTTTAGAGACGCATGGTCTCAATGGTGTGTGAATGTCAACGGTAGCTATTTTCATTATTTGGCTAAGTTGCTTGCAGAAAGAAAAATATTAAAAAGGGCCGATGCGGTA
>JAURKN010000066.1 GCA_030831725.1 Ferruginibacter sp. | reverse complement strand
GTTGTGATTGTACCTGCAGTTGGAGGGTCGGTACAAGGAATTGCAGGCTGAAAATTGATTGCTCCGGTAAAATATCTCGGATTGATGGTCAGGAAGTTTCCTGTACCCGCATATCCTACATTGAAGCCATTGATTTGAACATCTCCACAAAGCAAATTGACTCCTGCATTGGAGTGAGTGTTTGGTGTGATCGGAGTTCCCGAACCTGAATATCTTGTTGATCCCGGTCCTGTGTTTCTGAGCACAAAACGATAACGGGTATTCGCTGGAATGGTAAAGTTCAATCCATTGAAGTTCAGCGCAGTTATACCGTTAGCCAACACTGGTGTTGGTGCTGAAGTCGCAATGGCTGTCCATGGTGCGATGGTAACGTTCGTTGCGATACCGGACAATGAAGTCGCGGAGTACGACAACTGCCACACTGAGTTGTTCTCTGCTACTGTACAATAGTTTGAAACTCCGGTAAGAACGATACCGTAGGTGTTCGTGTTTTCAATCACGAAGGCGATGTTTGATGTGCTCACCAAAGACCCAGCACCTGTGTAAGGTGGATCAGGTTGGGTTGTAATCGTCTGAGCAACAGACGTCATACATGAAAACATGGCAAACGCCCAAGTGATAAAGACCAACAATCCATTGGAAGGACTAAACCTTTTTCTCATTGTTTTTTGTTTATTCGTGATCAATTTTTCGAAGTTGATATTCATGGTTGTTTTTTGAACTTTTGTTAATCATGCATCACCCATCAAAAAGATGGGCGTTACAAAATTTGGGTACTTTTGTACCTGTTTGAGGGGGATTATGTTTTTTCGGCAGGGTAATGGCTAGAACGTGAATAAATTCTCAATTCGAAATTATACACGAAAGGCTCATGCAAATTTGAGATAAAAATGCAAGAAACGGGGCTAAAGGTAGTTAACATTTTATTAACCGGCAACTAAATTTCAAAGGGATGCATATGCGAAATAAAAATATATAACGTGTTTTTTCAAAGTGCCAAAATCTGTTTTAATTCTATTTGATTTCATTCGTTTTTGTGAATAAAATTTAACTGAATCAGCTAACTTTGAGAAAAAATCAAATGAAATCTATACTTTTTACCCTTTTCATACTACTGAACTTTGCTGCTTTTTCTCAAAAGTCAATTTATAATCCTTCTGAGGATGCTAAAAAATCACTGGACTCCTGCCTAAGTATTGCAAAAAAGGAAAACAAGCATGTTATGATCCAAATTGGGGGTAATTGGTGCAAGTGGTGCATTGAGTTTCATCGCTTTGCGAATGCCGATAAAAAAATCGATTCTGTTCTCAAAAGTGATTTTGTCTACTATCTGCTTAACTACAGCAAAGAGAATAAAAACGCAGATTTACTTTCAACGCTAGATTTTCCTCAGCGGTTCGGGTTCCCCGTTTTTGTTGTATTGGACGGCAAAGGCAAAAGACTTCATACCCAGAATTCGGCGTATTTGGAAGATGGAGATAAGAGTTATGATGCTAAAAAAGTGTTGGAGTTTCTCGAGCATTGGAACATAAAGGCTGTTAATCCCGAAAACTATCAATAAGTTGGATTATTCGGTCTCAGAAACTTGTACCTCATACAAGCCATGAAAAAGATAAAATTGTTTCGTTCCAACCAACTGGCACTTGAATCGGGTTCTGTTTTTTTCGCCTTTGATGAATGATCGCCCATCTTGAATCGAAAAGACCTTCCCGTTTTCCAATTGTTCAACTGTCATTAGGCCTGTTTTTTTCTCATCATATTTTCTCAAGGTTCTCATTAATTCAATGTCACTGCAACTGCTGGCTCCGGGATTATGCATGCTTTTTTCTATAGCCTTTTGAATGTCTTCCGGAAAAATTTTCTCTTTTGAAAATTGGTGTAATAAAACACCAAAAATTTTTTTCCATTCCGCTCCGTGAGGCGACACCTTGTTTTGAAATTGAACGAAAGTCAGCAAATGGGCAAGCTCATGCAATAAAGTGATCAAAAAACTATACTTGTTCAAATTCCCGTTAACACTGATTCTATGCGGTTTTCCGCTGTGTGCAGGACGGTAGTCGCCGAGGATTGATTGGCGTTTTCTCGTTACCGTTAGGTGCACCTTGTGGGTGTGTAACATTTCAATCACGAGAGCATCCGAATGTTCGGGCAAAAAATCGCTGATGGTTTGCAGCGGGACTTCTTTCTTAGGCATTTTTTTGATTCAATTTCATCATGGTTTTTACTTCCAAAGACAGGTAAACCAGATAAAAGGAGAGTCCAGTGAATAAACTGATGGCATCGTATTTGTTGTCAACCGCCTTCACATAGATCAGCACAACCAAGATGGTCGCAAACATCCTGATCATCATGCTTCCTATAACTGCTCTGACGTATACATTCGGGTTTTTGTCGTTCAGGTATTTTTGTTGCATGGCCATCGATACAATTGTAAGCATGTAAAAAAACAAATTCGAAAAATGCAGCAACATATGATCAAATGTCAATGAAGATTTGAATTGCTCCAAGATGGTTATCGAAATCAGAATGACTATACCCAAGATGCTGATATTCTTTGTTGATTTCAAAAATGGAATCATTGTTTATTGTTTTTGTTTCCGGTGTCTTTGATGAGCTTGATCATCATGCCGGTAAGATAAATGAGTGGAAAGATCAAGGTGAAAACAGGTGTTTCCCATGTTAAGTATTCGTCGAGTTTTTTTCCTGCATAGAGTACTATCAATATGCCAACAAAAAGTTGGGTTCCCCATGAAATGTATTTGGAGGAGGGGTTAGGCTTGGGACTCATCATCCTGGGTTTGACTTTGCACCTGGGTTTCTCCCATGGTACATTTTCCATTAAATACAACACTATTGTCCATCTTGAGTTTTGCTACATGTATGTCGCCATGAACAACGGCCTGATCATTCAGATTCAGTTGCCCGCTCATCCTGATGCTCCCTTTTACGTAGCCGAGTATTTCGGCCTGGCTGCCTGTAAGATTGCCTTCAACCCGGCCTTCCTTGCCTACAATGATTTTGGCATTACATTGCACATTGCCCATCAGTTTGCCGTCGATTCTGATATCTCCCTGACTTTGTATATCACCTTTGATGATCGCGTCCGAACTGATGATGCTGATGGAAACCGGACCTTGTAATGTATTTTCTTTTGTTTTTGGATTAAACATATTTCCTGAAAATTAATGTGCTTTTTTATCAATTTTATTCGTCGATGTCTTCTAGTTTCGGCAGTTTAAGATTTTGGGTGTCCTTCGTTATCACTTTTCCTTCCAACACTTTTTCGAGATGTTCAAAATATTGTTGTTGTTGGCTGAGGGCTCTTTCGATGGAATCTGTTCGAATTTTTAGCTTTCTGAATTCCC
>JAURKN010000065.1 GCA_030831725.1 Ferruginibacter sp. | reverse complement strand
GAAGCGCCAATGGTATGGTATCCTCCCGAGGGAACATATGTGATTTCGGATTCAGGAAGATCAAACATCACTGCAATCTGCTTTTCATCTAATTCATCAAATTCTTTTCTTGATACAAATCTGAGATCCATACCCATTTCTCTACAAAAACTCAATGTATGAGACTCCTTTTTGGGCTTTTCTCCTCTGACAATCCCAATGCATGAAACACCGTTCGTTTTAGCGTAAAAGGAAGTTGCTGCCAAATGATTGGAAAAGGCACCTCCAGAAGTAATAAGATGTTTCTTCCCTGAAAGCACAAACTGTTCCATAAAAAAATGAAGTTTGAACAGTTTATTCCCTGAGATTATAGGATGAATTTGGTCAAATCGAGCTATTTTAAGTTCAATGTCAATTTTTTCCGTTGCAGGGGTTACTATTTTGTTATAATTAATTTTAAGTTCGTTGATATTCATTTTCGTTTCAAACCGAGAGCTTTTCTTATTTTTGATGTCTGATTTTTATTGACGCAAATTACCTTCAAAATATGAAACCAACTTTATTGATCCTTGCAGCCGGTATGGCCAGTCGTTATGGCAGCATGAAACAAACTGAAGGATTTGGGCCCTCTGGTGAAACCATTATGGATTATTCCATCTATGATGCCATCGAAGCAGGATTCCAAAAAATTGTTTTCATCATTCGAAAAGATTTCTCAGCTCCTTTTGAAGCGAATTTCAATGAAAAACTTAAAAACAAAGCAGAGGTTGTTTATGTATATCAAGAAAGGGATGCTTTTGTTCCGTCCGAGAATCAACCACAGGACAGAGTGAAACCGTGGGGAACAGGGCATGCAATTCTTTGTGCAAAGGATGTGGTCAACGATCCATTTGCTGTTATCAATGCCGACGATTTTTACGGAAAACAATCCTTTAAAATCGCTTACGATTTCTTGTGTCAACGATGTTCGGAAAATGATTATGCTATTGTAGGATACCCGTTAAATAAAACGCTAAGTGAATTTGGGACAGTAAGCAGGGGAGTATGTGAAGTGGATGCTAACGGAACGCTGATTTCAATAAAGGAGAGAACAAAAATCTGGAAGGAAAACGAAAGTCTGTACTACGAGGATGAATCCGGAAAACAAACGATTGATGCCAATTTGAGTGTGAGTATGAATTTCTGGTGTTTCCATCATTCCATATTTAAAAATGCAGAAGTTTTATTTCATAATTTCTTGAAAGAAAATTGGCAAAATCCAAAATCTGAGTTCTTCATTCCAATAATCGCGGAAAAATTCATCGAAAGTTCGGAGAACAAAATAAATGTTTTACCCACCAGTTCCATCTGGTTTGGCGTCACTTATAAAGAAGACGCTCCGGTAGTTAAATCTTGTATAGATGAATTGGTAGAAAGCGGTAGTTACCCGAGTTCACTTTGGAGTAAATAAGCTTTAAGGGATTTTATCAGTTCCCTTTTATCATGAAAATATATTCCTGAACCTTCTTGACTTGATTGATTCTGTCTGATTTTCGCAAAGATTGCTGTGAGGTTAGTTGAATATTTTTAAGGTCTTCAATTTTTTTCATTTCATCTATGGCATCAAATATACTTGATGACTTTATGGCGAATACGACACCTTCTTCGCCGTCTCTTTTTTGTGAGATTACGCCGATAAGTTCTCCATTTTTATTTATTACGGGCGAGCCACTGTTCCCTTCTTTTGCCATCGTGTTCAACTGATAAAAGAGGGGATCCATTTGGAAACCGTTTTTAGCACTCACATATCCTTCGCCATATACAATTTCCTCTTTGGGGTATCCTAGAATGAATACTGTTTCACCAAGATCGGCTTCATTTTTTTTGATGCTATAGGGGACTGGAGGGAGCTTTTTGAAATTTTTATCTTGAATTTTCAAGACGGCCAAATCAGTCTCATGGTTGATATAGACGGGTTCTGCGAAAAACTCTTCCCCTTTGTTGTTTTCAACGGCCAATTGGTTGGAAGCTTCGCTGATTACGTGCGCGTTGGTAACGATATAGTTATTATTCACATCAATCAGAAATCCAGTTGCCCTGAATTTTGATTCCATTTTTGGAGAGGGAGTTGTGTTGTTTTGTATGGATTCGGATTTGAGTTTCCCGATTTGAGACTCCAGTTTTTTATATTTAACATCTTGTTCCTTCATTTTTTCGACCAAAGGCTTAAGATGTGTATTTTTCCCGTTACTGAAAAAGGAGATGATAGAGGCACAGGCCGCTGAAACAACAATCGCAATGGAAGCGGCGACAGCAATGGTTTTTCTGTTTTTCCTCCAAATACTGATCACTTTCGATGTTGATCCGAAAGTTGAAATCTCATTTTTTAAGTCATTGCTTTCAATTTGCTTCAGTTTGGACTTCAAAGCCATGATTTTTCCGGTATCCTCCAGGTGCTGTATGAAATAAATATGATCGATGACAGCTTTGTTAAATATGGAATCTGTCTTTCGTTTGTGTTCGAATGACATGAGCTCATTGTCTCCCATTTCTCCTGAAAGGTATCTTTCTACCATTTCTGCTATTTGAATCTCTTCCATAATCATCCTTTTTTATCCTGAAAAAACAATTTTTTCAATCTCATGAGACACTTGTACTTCTGGGTCTTTGCATTATCCGCGTTTGTATATTTGAACGCAGATGCTATTTCCATCATGGGCATTTTTTTAAAGTAATATGCCTCAATCAAGCTTTTACAAGGTTCTCCCAGTGATTTCAATGCCGACTCCATGCGGGTCAATTCTTCCTGTCGCTGCATCATTCTCTCCCATTCTTCTTCATTATCAGCGAGTTGTGAATTATCATCTACCCATTCTTCCGTTTTCTTATCTCTTTGCCACTTTTTGAGCCAAATGCGCTTACAAACAGCGTAGAGATAGGTTTTAATTAGACTTTTCAACTCAAAGTCGGGGTCGAGCGACTTTTCATATAATATGATCATGCCCTCTTGAAATACATCTGAAGCATCTTCAGCAGATCCGGAAAATCCGGTGACCATATTCAAAACGGAGGGATAAACGTCCTTATAAATGGCATTTATGGAACTGCTGTCCTGCCTGGATAGGCCCCTCAACAACATAATGTCATGCTTCAAATAATCCACGGCGTATTCTTTATACTGATAATTAGTTTTGGTAACCCGAAAAAAAAATAAAAAAATATGGGTTACTTTTTTACCTTTGCGGAATTAAAAGGCAAATTATAATTTTAAACCAAAAAAAAACAACAATGAAAAAGTTTTTCGCAATCGCTATGATCGCTGCTGCTTTGACTTCTTGCGGTGGTGGTGAAACCAAAACTGAAGAGACTACAGGTGATACAGCTACCGTAGCAACTGAAACTCCAGCTGCAACTACAGATACAGCTGCTGCTGCAACTGTAGACACTACTAAAGCTGCTGACACAACTGCTCCAGCTGCTGCTCCTGCTCACTAATATCAGTGAACCGGTTTCGAAGCGATCTTGCTT
>JAURKN010000064.1 GCA_030831725.1 Ferruginibacter sp. | reverse complement strand
ATTCACAATGTGCGATGCATTTTGTAACATGCTCTGAGTCTTTCACAGTCTGCAAAAATGAAACAGGATCATGCAGCTCCGGCAGATACGTTTGTTTGGATTGCAACATCGCACTGATCAAAATGGCTTTCATCCGGTCTTTTTTGAAATGTTGCTTTTCCGTTCTTTTACAAATCAATGGGATGATGGAATGAACCCCCATCTCCGTAGCCTTCTCCAAAAACCACTCAAATCGACTTGTATTCTTAACCGGCGAAATGGCTATCGTTATTTTTCTAGATGATGGCGCTATGCGCTCAAGGCTCATCTTGCTGACCCTGCACTTTTTTTTGTGGTCATCAACAATCTTCACAATCATCATTGATCCCTTACCATCAGTCAACATGACCTCCTCTCCTATTTGCATCCGAAGCACCTGGATGATGTGACGTGACGCGTCTTCACCCAACTCAAATTCGGATGATTCCAAATCAAGATTTTCCTGAAAAAAAATGGGAAGACTCATATCTGTCAAAATCAAAAAGGATTATTGTCATCAAATTCATCTTCATTCATTCTGCTTCCCTTTTGGATGTACATTTTCGCCTGATCGTCATTACCTGAAGATCCCTGTCCTTTGAATGATTTCCAATTGCCTTCCGCAGGAAGTCCACCGAAGCCGAAATCCTGGTTTTCTTCCTCAATGAATTTCTGAATGTGAAGCAATGCCTTGAGCTTTATGGTTTCCAAGCTACCATTACGATGCTTGGCTATTTTGACATGCGTTTCTCCTTTGTTGCTCTCTCCATTCTCCGTAACGAGAATATCATGGTATTCGGGTCTGTACAAGAACATGACCATGTCGGCATCCTGTTCGATCGCACCGGATTCACGAAGGTCACTCAATTGAGGCATTTTGTTTCCTTCTTTTCTTCTTTCGACCTCACGACTCAACTGGGAAAGGGCGATGATGGGTATGTTCAGCTCTTTGGCAAGACTTTTCAGGTCTCTGGAGATTTTGCTGATTTCCTGTTCACGATTCGAATTTCTGTCGGCACTACCACTCATCAATTGCAGATAGTCGATGATGACCAATCCGATGTTGTATTTGTTTTTCAGACGTCTGCATTTAGCTCTGAGTTCGAAGATGTTCAACGCTGCAGAATCATCGATGTATATCGGAGCTTTATTCAAGCGTTCTATGCCTTTTTTGTAGAGTTGTTTCATTTCGTATTCCTCCAGTTTGCCTCTCGAAATTTTTTCGAGCATGATCTCACTCTCGGCACTGAGTATACGCTGAACGAGCTGGTTGCTGCTCATCTCCAAACTGAAGAAACCCACGCCTGTCGGTTTGACGGGATCGAGTGCCGCACTGCGGGCGAGATTGAGCGCAAAGGCGGTTTTACCCACTGATGGTCTCGCAGCAAGGATGATGAGATCGCTGTCCTGCCACCCATATGTCACTTTATCCAAAGAAGGGAATCCTGTAGGAACACCGGTGATGTCTTCCTGTTGGTTTCTCAGGTCTTCGATTCTTTTGATGGTGTTAACCAACACCGCATCAATTTTATCGAAATTCCTTCTTAAGTGATTGTTTGTGATTTCGAATAATTTGCCTTCCGCAGAGTCTAGCATGTCAAAAACATCCGTACTGTCTTCATAGGCCTCTCCTATGATTTCTCCACTGATTCGAATCAACTCCCTTTGGATAAACTTCTGAACGATGATTCTGGCATGAGATTCTATGTTGGCGGAAGATACCACCGCATTGGTGAGTTTTGTCACGAAATAGGGACCTCCGACGAATTCAAGGTCTTCTCGGAATCGAAGTTCCTCAACAACCGTAAGCAAATCAATTGGCAAACCCTTGTTGTCCAAACTCTGCATCGCTTTGAAAATACGTTGATGCGCCTCCAGATAAAAACAATCCGGTTTTAGAATTTCTGCGGCAATTCCGAACGCTGATTTTTCGAGCATGATGGCACCCAAAATCGCCTCTTCCAATTCCTTCGACTGCGGGGGTACTTTTCCAAAAACAAGACCACCCAAATCGGGTGAAGATTTTTTTCTTAGTTTATTTCTGTCCTTATTGAAGTTCGTTATATCCATTTTTGTCGTCCGATTATGATGATTGAATAGCAGGCGTCTAAGGTAAAATCAAAATGCGATTGTATGAAACCGAGGATTGGTTTATGGCATCTGAAAAGAAGTAATCCACGCTCCATTAACATGATTCCACAATTTTCAAGTGGTTTTCCACAGACTTTTACACAGATTTACCAAGAAAGCCGACTATAAAACTACTTATTTTGAGCGGTTTTTCCTTTGCTTCTTTTTTTTTACACGTTTTAATCCGAAAAATTGTTTTTGCGCTGTCGGAAATTTCTGTTAGAAGCTGAATACCACATATGATTTTACCACATTATGGAGGTTAAAAAACTATCTTTGCATTCAATTTACAGCGATACATGACGATATCTTATCAATGGCTAATGGAGTACCTTCCGGTTCAAGTTGACCCGGAAAAATTGTCTCATATTCTGACTTCCATCGGACTCGAAGTGGAGCACATGGAAAAAAAAGAAAGCATCAAAGGCGGATTGCATGGTGTTTTTGTGGGTGAAGTGCTCACCTGTGAAAAACATCCGGAAGCCGATAAACTGAAACTGACCACAGTTGATGTAGGCGGCGAAAAACCCTTGAACATCGTTTGCGGTGCAGCCAATGTGGCTGCCGGACAAAAAGTGGTTGTGGCATTGGCAGGAACAACCATATATCCATCTAGTGGTGAACCCATCACCTTAAAAAAAGCAAAAATCCGAGGTGCGGAAAGTGAGGGGATGATTTGCGCCGAAGATGAATTGGGAATCAGCGATGACCATGGTGGAATCATCGTTTTGGATCAAGTTCACAAAGCAGGTACACCTGCCTCCGAAGTGTTCAAAACGGAAACCGATTTCATTTACGAAATCGGACTTACACCAAACAGAATGGATGCGATGAGTCATCGTGGCGTGGCAAGAGATGTATGCGCCTACCTGAGTTATCATCAACAACAAAACATCTCAGCATCAATGCCAAGTTCCGAAATCACCATCCCTGCAGGACTCGCCATTCCTAATGTGGAAATAAAAAACACGGATGCTTGTCCGAGATATTGCGGAATTTATATCTCAGGTATCTCCGTCAAAGAAAGTCCTGAGTGGCTTAAAAAAAGATTGAACAGCATTGGTGTGAAAAGCATCAACAACATAGTGGACATCACCAACTTTATTTTGCATGAAAGCGGACAACCTCTTCACGCTTTTGATGCCGACAAAATAAAAGGAAAAAAAATCATCGTCAAAAATGCAGACGCTGATTCCAAGTTCGTAACCTTAGAAGGAAAAGAAAGAAAGTTAAACGGACACGAGCTGATGATCTGCAACGAATCAGAGCCAATGTGTATTGCAGGTGTTTATGGCGGACTTGAAAGTGGAGTGACGGCAGAAACAAAAAATATTTTTCTGGAAAGCGCTTGCTTTGATCCCAAATGGATCAGAAGGGCTGCACTTCACCATGAACTGAGAACAGATGCCTCCACCCGATTTGAAAAAGGCGTTGATATAGAACAAACCCTTTTCAATCTGGAAAGAGCCGCAGGATTGATTCTTGAAAACGCTGGAGGTTCGCTTTCAAGTTTGATTTTTGATCATTACCCAAATCCGGTACAAAAAACCAACATTGAGTTCCATTGGGATTACCTGAAAAAACTAAGCGGTAAAGCATATCAGATCGCATCAGTAAAATCCATTTTACTTGCACTTGGCTTTGTCATAGAATCGGAAAATGAACACAGCATTCAATTGTTGGTGCCTTCTTCCAAAAGAGACATACAGCATCAGGCAGACATTGTGGAAGAAATCATTCGAATAGACGGATTGGACCAGATTCCGGTCGACCAGCATTTTTCTTTCGTACCATCTTCAAATCCCAATCAGAACGCAAGCAACCTGAAGGAAAAACTTACCGGACAGCTTTGTGGAATGGGATTCCAGGAGATTTTCACCAACAGCATCACTAATGCACAGTTTTATACCCAAGAAGTATTGAACCAATCTGTGATCATGATGAACAGTCTAAGTGCCGAATTGAACATGCTTAGGCCGGATATGATCCAAAGCGGATTACAGGTTATTTCACACAACCTGAATCACAAAAACAACGATCTCCGCTTTTTTGAATTCGGTAAAACCTATCTGAAAAATGCGTCAGGCCACATAACGGAAGACAACCACTTGGTCATTTATCACACGGGAAACACTTCCAATCCTTTTTGGGGAGGCAAAGAGAAGAAAGCTGATTTCTTCCATTTAAAGGGCTTGATTTCGAACCTCTTGAAAAATGCTGGAATCATTAAATTCAGCATCAGCACAGAGGCAAACTCATCATTTCAACAATGTATCACCCTGAAACAGGGTCAAAAAAACATAGCCATCATCGGTGAAGTGAGCCAGCAGTTGTTGAAAAAGTTCGACATCAAACAGCCTGTATTTTTTGCAGACTTGAACATGGATGAGATCTTGAATTCCAAAAGCAAACCTGTCGCTTTTAAAGAATGGTCGAAGTTTCCGGCTGTTACCAGAGATCTTGCTTTGGTGGTGGAAAAAAAGGTTTCCTATTCTGAACTTGAACAAATAGCTTTAACACAGAAAATAGAATCATTGAATACCGTTTCTTTGTTTGATGTGTTTGAAAGTGAGAAATTGGGAGCAGATAAAAAATCGATGGCTATGAGCTTTACCTTCAGAGATGAAAACAAAACACTCACAGACAAAGAGATTGATGCCTTCATGGATAAAATCATCCTCAGTTATGAAAAAAACATCGGTGCGGAAATTCGAAAATAAAAGGATTTGAAACTGCTCGAAAACCATATTGTCAATATCAATCGCAAACTGCAGCAGCTTTTGCGTAACTTTTCCGCATTGCAAAAACAATGTGCACAGCAGGAGGATACCATCAAAAATTTAAAAGCCGAGCTTGAAAAGAGTCAACATACCATCAAATTGCTAGAAGAACAAAAGCTTATTCTGAAATCAAGTACTGGAAAAATGAACGAAGCAGATAAAAAAGCAATGGAACAGGTAATCGGGAAATACATTAAAGAAATTGATAAATGCATAGCACTGCTAAGCGAATAAAAACGCCATGTCAGAAGAAATGATACCCGTCAATATTACGATTGCCGACAGGACCTACCGGATAAAAACAAGTCGGGAAGATGAGGAGACTGTCCGTAAAACCGTAAAATTGATCAACGACAAGATTATCGAATTCAAAACCCAGTTCGCAGGCAAAGACATGCAAGATTATATTGCCATGGTAATCATCTGGTATGCCACTCAAAATGCCAATCTGGAAAACTCCACCGCAATGATCGACGAACTGTCCAAGCAGCTGGCAAAAATGGAAGAGCAGATATCAAAAACGCTCTAATTAAATACTCCTCATGTTCTGATTCCGCTTTGAAACGCTTTTTGTAAGGTCAAGACGTATGGGCACCCCCAAAAGTTAAAAAAAATGAATACCTTTGACCGTCTCCTTTTTGCTCAAAAGAGGAATTGACACTTAACATATTGAGAATCAGATAAAAACAACCAAAATTCATGGAACCTATTTCCATCATCATAGGCGCAGGTGCGCTGATTGCGGGAATCGTGGCAGGTAAGTTCATTTTTGCCAAAAACAACAATAAAATTGTAGAAGACGCAAAATCCGAAGCCCAAAGAATCATCTCCGAAGGACAATTTCAGGCAGAAACCCTGAAAAAAGAAAAAATGCTCGAAGCCAAAGAGAAGTTTGTTCAAATGAAAGCAGACCACGACAGGGATGTGCTTCAGAGAACCCAAAAACTCAGTGAATCTGAGAATAAAATCAAACAAAAGGAACAAAGCATCAACCAAAAGGAGTCCAATCTGGACAAACAGATTAAGGAAAACGAAGGCATCAAGGAAAACCTGAACCGCCAGACTGAAATCGTCAATCAAAAAAGGACTGAACTGGAAAAACACCAGGAGGAGCATATTCGGAGATTGGAAAAAGTGGCCGGACTTTCCGCAGAAGATGCCAAGACTCAACTGATTGAAAGCCTTAAGCATGAGGCGCAAACAAAAGCATTGGTGCTACAGCAGGAAATCATAGAAGATGCGAAGCAGAAAGCCAATAAAGAAGCAAGAAAAATCGTCATACAAACTATCCAACGTACTGCTGCAGAGCAGGCGATTGAGAATTCCATCACCGTTTTCAATTTGGAGAGTGATGAAATAAAAGGATCCATCATCGGTAGAGAAGGAAGAAACATCAGAGCTATTGAAGCAGCTACAGGAGTAGATTTGATTGTTGACGATACTCCAGAGGCTATCGTATTATCATCATTTGACCCATTGCGTCGTGAGATTGCCCGACTTTCTCTGCAAAGACTGGTTTCTGACGGACGTATTCACCCGGCCAGAATTGAGGAAGTGGTGGAAAAAACCAAGCGTCAATTGGAAGACCAGGTTATGGAGATTGGAGAGCGGACTGCTATGGAATTGGGAATTCACGGACTTCACAAGGAATTGATCCGCATGGTTGGTAGAATGCGTTTTCGTTCATCTTATGGACAGAACTTGTTAATGCACAGTCGTGAAACTGCAAATCTTTGTGCGATCATGGCTTCGGAGCTGGGAATGAATCCTAAACTTGCCAAAAGAGCCGGATTGCTTCACGATATTGGTAAAGTACCTGATGAGGAAACAGAACTGAGTCACGCTTTACTTGGCGCTAAATTGGCTGAAAAATATGGTGAAAATCCTGCTGTGGTAAACGCCATAGGTGCGCACCACGATGAAATGGAAATGAAATTTGTAATCTCTCCTATCATCCAGGCATGTGACGCTATAAGCGGTGCAAGACCCGGTGCCAGAAGAGAGATCATGCAGCAATACATCCAGCGTATCAAAGACCTGGAAAACCTCGCTATGGCATATGGTGGAGTAGAAAAAGCATACGCCATTCAGGCCGGAAGAGAATTGAGGGTAATTGTTGAGGCAGATAAAGTAACTGACTCAGACAGTGAAAAATTGAGTTTTGAAATCGCTCAAAAGATCCAGACTGAAATGACATTCCCAGGTCAAATCAAAGTGACAGTAATCCGTGAAAAAAGAGCGGTAAACATCGCGAGATAAAAAAGGCCTTTTGCAAATAATTAAGAAGACGTCCCCTCAAAAGGACGTTTTCTTTTTTAGAACAACATAACATATTCATTGTTAAAGGATTATTGATTTGATTTGCATCGGTTTCCGTAAACGGGATAATGAGATTTTTGAAACATTTTTTGAAATAAATGCAAACTTTTTTCACTTATCCTTCAAGAAACCAACAATTATGCTTACCTTTGCCCTCCCATAAACAGAAATGATATGAACGCCATTGATTTTGTACATGAGCAAATGACTAAACAGTCCAGTCTGCCTTCTTTCAAAGCAGGTGACAACGTAACTGTAAACTATAAGATCCAGGAAGGAAACAAGGAGCGTATCCAGAGTTTCAAAGGAGACGTAATCAAGCGTCAAGGAAACGGGTCTACCGCTACTTTCACTGTTCGTAAGATCAGCGATGGAGTTGGTGTTGAAAGACTTTTCCCTGTTCACAGTCCAAACATCGAAAGCGTTGTTTTGAACAAAGTTGGACGTGTAAGAAGAGCTAAACTCTACTTCCAGAGAGAAAGAAGCGGAAAAAGCGCACGTATCAAAGAAAAAAGAATGGTTGTTTCCGCCAAATAAGCGGAAAACAAAATATGTTAAAAGCAGAAACCAGGTTTCTGCTTTTTTTATGCCTTTGTGATACTAAAAACTCAAAATCTGCTTTTAACTTCTCTTATTGGTAATTTTTGAGTTACCTTTATGCTCCAATATAAAGATCATGACACTCAATTTCATATCCGCATTATTATTAAGCCTGCCAGGTGGCAGCGAATGGCTCCTCGTACTTTTGGCTGTTCTCTTGTTTTTCGGAGGGAAAAAAATTCCTGAGCTTATGCGCGGAGTAGGAAGAGGTATCCGAGAGTTCAACGATGCTAAAAACAACGTAAAGAGCGAGATTCAGGAAGGCATGAACGAGAAAGACGCGACCAAAAATTAATTCGCTTCTCCATGGTCAGATTCGACCATAACTGCTGCTCATTAATTATCCCATCTTACGCTTGCATTTATCATACATTTGATCAATCAGATGTTGTTGGATATAACAAACGACCCTATTGCACATCGAAATAGGATTCAACCTGTTATTTTTTTCCTTTACCATTTTGATTCAACTCACATTCCATCAAATTCCAACATGAAATTTGAATTGATGATTGAAATTGAAAATCAAAGATCAAACAAATATGTTAAGAGCTTGGCGTAACATAGCAGATAAAAACAATCATCAAAGCGCTCGTTTGCTTTTTCATTTGATTTTTCTAACTTGTTTTCTCTTTACCTCAATAAATAGCTTCTCCTTCCCCTCAAATAAAAAATATCCGATAGCGGATACCAGCAATTTACCTGGCAAGGATTTCAATCAGTTTGGTTTCAAAAATTTGTTTACCGAATTCAGTTACAACCCTTCTATTCCATACGACAAACAAGTCAATCCGAATGCGGAACTATTCATGCAGGGCTATCTTAATGCCCATCGTAACGAATTGATCAAATTAAAGAAAACGGGGTCCATGTATTTTGACTTGATTGATCAGGTGTTGTCGCAATACAAGCTTCCACATGAACTGAAATATCTGGCTGTGATTGAGAGCCATTTGAAAACAGGTGCCACCAGTTGGGTGGGCGCAGCAGGCCCCTGGCAATTCATGCCTGAAACGGCAAAAAGGTATGGCCTTAT
>JAURKN010000006.1 GCA_030831725.1 Ferruginibacter sp. | reverse complement strand
AATGCATTCACGGGATAAATGACAGGCGTGGCATACATGAGCAGCTGCACACCGAAAGTCAGTAAAAATGCGAGATCACGATATTTCGTAGTCAAGGAGCTGATGATCATACCCGCTCCCAAAGCGAAACCAGCCATAATAAACAACAACATTGGTGTTAGCAAAATCATCAAGTTGGGATTGACATGATTATTCCCTTGTAGTCGATAGTAAAAGATAAATCCAACAAATAGACTAAACTGAATAATGAAACGAATGAGATTCGAAGACACAATGCTCAAAGGCATGATGATTCGCGGAAAATAGACCTTACCGAAAAGATTTGCGTTGTCTTTGAAGACAGTGGCCGTTTTGGTGAAACTTTCGGAGAAATAGTTCCAAATGGTTACACCGGCCAGGTAAAATAAAATTTTAGGAAGTCCGTCTGTTGAGAGATTGGCGAATCTTCCAAAAACCAAGGTGAACATCAAGGTCATCAACAAAGGCTGTAAAAATATCCAAATGGGCCCAAGTATGGTTTGTTTGTAAGTAGCGGTAAAATCTCTCTTCACCCATAATACCAAAAGATCTCTGTAATACCATGCTTCTTTCAAGCGCAGGTCGAACAGTTTTTTCTTTGGTTCTATGATCTCAGTCCAAGCCATTTGATGAAATATCTTTTTTCAGAAGCGAACAATAACTCATTCAAATTCAATGTATAACAAAATTATCAAAAAAAAGGCAGTTTTCTCTGTATGTGTATGAAGTTTGGGTGAAATATGAGAAGAAAATCAAAGTAAATCAGCCAAATGATTCATATTCTTAATTCGAGATAGTGAGATTGTTTAAACCCGATGATGGTCAGCTTTCCAGTTTTTAATGCGTTGCTTGATTTCGTTGGCACTGAGGTTTTCTGTGGCTGCTAGTTTAGCGAGATCAACAAATTCCTCTTCTGATGCAAATCGAAGGGCGATGATTTGAGCTCGAGAAAGTCGACTATCATGTAATTTACCTGTCATTACGAAATGCCTAAGGTTTTCTTCGGCGAGAATGGCTCTGTCCTGGGCTTTCAAGGCCAATGATCTGGCAAAATATCCGAGGATGAGCCCGGCAAAAGAAATGGTAGCGATCAACACTGCGTTTACCTTTTGCGTTGCGTCGTTTTCCATAATCGCTTTTCCTATCCAAATGAAAAAGTTGACCAACAAAACAAGGAGTGAAAAGTAGTATATGAGCGGCGCTTTTTTTCTGTGGTTTGCGAAATGCTGTTTTTCCATTTTTTTTCATGAAGGTAAAACATAAGCGTCAAACTGAATTGATAGGTTGATGGAGGCCTTTAAGAAATCGGCTTTCAATTATGCTTAATTTTGAGGCATTATGAATGCATCAATTATTACCATTGGAGATGAATTGTTGATAGGACAAGTGGTGGACACCAATAGTGCCTGGATGGCACAACAACTGAATGCCATAGGTGTGAAAGTGATTCGAAGGGTTGCGGTTGGCGACAACAAAACAGAAATAACGGAGGCGTTGAATCAAGAAAGAAAAAGAGCGAGTTTGATTTTTCTGACCGGAGGTTTGGGCCCAACTGCGGATGATATCACCAAACCATTGCTTGCCGAGTACTTCGGCGGAAAAATGATTGTCAATAAAGAGGTGGAGAATCACATTCTGCATTTGTTTGAAGTCACTTTAAAAAAGCCTGCGACTGCAAGAAACCTGAAACAAGCCGAAATTCCCGACAATTGCAAGCCATTGTTCAATAAACTGGGAACCGCTCCGGGAATGCTTTTCGAAGAAGAAGGACTCATATGCATCAGTTTGCCCGGTGTACCCGTAGAAATGATGGGCTTGATGGAAGACGCGGTTATTCCCGAATTGAAAAACAGATTCAGTCTGCATCCTTTGGTACACAAAACTATTGTGACTTTCGGAGTTGGAGAATCGGTATTGGCCGACATGCTCGAAAATTTTGAAGGAACTCTCCCACCTTCCGTTTCGCTTGCTTATCTTCCTAATCATGGCATGGTCAGACTCAGGCTCAGTACTTCAGATAGTTCTGTGCAACTTGAAAAATGGTTTGAAGAAATGCATTCAATAGTACGAGAACATGTGATTGCATCGGAGGACATGACTATGGAGCAAATCGTTTCGGGTTTGTTGAAAAAGCATGATAAAAAGTTAGTCACGGCTGAAAGTTGCACCGGAGGATATATCGCACATCTAATCAGTGGCATAGCGGGGGCATCGGCCTATTATGAAGGAAGCATGATTACCTATTCTTATGAGGCCAAAGAGACCATGTTGGGCGTGAAGCATGAAACCCTGGTTGAATACGGAGCGGTGAGTGAACAGGTTGTTCTTGAAATGGCGAATGGTATACTGGAAAAGGTTAAGACGGATTACGCCGTGGCTGTTTCCGGAATTATGGGACCTGGAGGTGGCATGCCGGACAAACCTGTGGGAACCGTGTGGATGGCGGCCGGAAGAAAAGGAAAAGTAACCGCAAGAAAATACCAACTTCGATTCAATCGAGCCAAAAACATTCAATTAACGGCCATGTATGCCTTAAATATGGTCAGGGAATCACTGTTGGAAGATGCAAATGATTCGGGTTTATAATAGACATATTTGAATAGAGAGTCGAAATCCGTAGAGAATCTGAAATTTACCTGATTTGACTCTCCCCAAGCCGTTTTTGACTTACCTTTGCTGCATTCCTAACACTTTAGTTTGAACATTATGAGTTTAGTCGATTTGATTATGCCCAAATTGGGAGAAAGCATCATGGAAGCTACCATTTTGAGATGGCACAAGCAACCAGGCGATACCATTGCTATGGATGAAACGGTTTTGGATATTGCCACCGACAAAGTGGATAGCGAAGTACCTTCAACCGCCGCTGGAGTATTAGAAGCCATCCTTTTCAAAGAGAATGATGTAGTTCCTATCGGCACGGTAATCGCCAAAATAAAAGTGGAAGGTATGGTAGCAGCTGTTACCGCCTCAGCTCCACCTCCTGCAGCATCCCCTAAACAATACGAAGATGCCAAGGTGGTTGAAGAAATTCCTTATCAACCTACACATACATCAACCCCTTCCGGTACTTCAAGTGGCATGCGTTTTTACTCGCCATTGGTGTTAAATATCGCGCAAAGCGAAGGAGTTGGAATGGCTGAACTGGAACAAATTCCGGGTTCAGGACAGGATGGTCGTGTGTCTAAAAAAGATATTCTCGCTTACGTAGCCAACAGAGGTAAACAAACTCCAGCTGCTGCTCCTGCGTCTACAGCATCTCAGGCTCCTGCAGTGATAACCAAAACGCAGCCGGAAAAAACAGAAGCTCAAAACTTACCGGTCACTTATGCCGGCAACGTGGAAATCATAGAAATGGACCGTATGCGCAAACTGATTGCCAAGCATATGGTAGACAGTAAACACACCAGTCCGCATGTGACCAGTTTTGCAGAGTGCGATGTCACCAATCTTGTACAATGGAGAGATAAAGTGAAGAAAGAATTTGAACGTCGTGAGGGAGAGAAAATCACTTTCACTCCTCTGTTTATCGAAGCGATTGTAAAATGCCTGAAGAAATATCCGATGCTCAGCAGTTCGGTGGATGGAGACAGAATCATCATCAAAAAAGATCTCAACATAGGTATGGCCACTGCCCTACCATCAGGAAATTTGATTGTTCCTGTTATCAAAAATGCCGATCAATTGAATTTAGTGGGACTCACCAAACAAGTGAATGGATTGGCAAATGCAGCGAGAACTGGCAAACTGAAGCCAGATGATACGGTTGGAGGCACATTCACCTTGACCAACGTTGGAACTTTCGGTAGCATCATGGGAACCCCAATCATCAACCAGCCACAAGTGGCCATCATGGCTGTAGGCGCCATCAAGAAACGTCCAATGATCATCGAAACACCACAGGGAGATACCATCGGAATCAGACATATGATGTACATCTCTTTGAGCTACGATCATCGCATTATCGATGGTGCTTTAGGGTCTACTTTCCTAAATGCCGTGAGTAAAGAATTGGAGAATTTTGATCCTTCAAGGGCTGTTTAAGAAAAGGGAGAAAAATTGATGCATTGATTTGTATCAATCCCCCGACTTCTCTCCAACGAACCAATGTTCCTTATCTCGAAAAAGAACGTTGAATGTTGTCAGTGTGCCATAAATCCTTGTGATATATTGCTGGAGATTCACTTTCTCCTCATCGGAAAGCAATTTGTGTGCATTGATTTGCTGTTCCATCACCCTTAAGCGATCTCTAAGCATGACAATTTTGTGAAAAAACACATCTACTGGAATTTCCTTTCCTTTCTGATTCTTATCTGCGGGTTGTAAAATCATCGTTCCTCCTTTCCATCTTTCGCCCAACGGAACAATCTCCGAAACATCAGACCACATTCTAAGGATTTTAAGCAACGATTTTTCGACGTCTGAAACGGTCTCCAATTCAGCAGTCACATTTTCAGGAATGATCTCATCCAAACCGGTATCCGTTTTTTCGACTTCCTTTATTCCATGATGAATGAATGAAATCAGATAGGTAGCATAACGTACGGCAACAATAACGCCAGGACCATATTGAGTGTGTTGCAATCTTGTACCCACACCAAGTAACATTTGTTCCATGTTTTTTCTGTTAAAATAAAAAAATCAATTCGAATTTACAATGGGCTTAACCGAGAATCCCTTTTTTCTCAGCAATTCAATCACACCGGATTGTCGCGGAAGATGACCGGCTCCGACAGCGATGAAGTATGATTTCTCTTTCATCGCATCATTCAAAAAATCCACCCATTTTTTATTTCTATCAAACAACAAATCATCTTCAAATGATTTCATACCTGGCTCATTAGAGGCGAGAGAGTCCAACTGCTTCAAATCCTGCTTCAGATATGCATCAATCATCCCTTTGAACGATTCCCGCTGAAAAGCCAAACTGTCAATGGCCGTAACTAGCATTGTAGCCTGAACATCATAAGGGATTTTCTCAAACACTGAAGCCTGAAATTCAATAGTTTCCAATCCTTCGACAGGCTTCCGTTGCGGTTTTGCCAACTTCATCAATTCTTGCTCCGGACTAGTCACACTAGCACAAGGAATCAGTTTAGTATAGAGTAAAGACTGTAGTAGCATAGGCTGAACACTTTCCAACCAAAAAATCGGTGTGTTCAAAGAATCCTTGAAATAATCAGAAACCTTCTTATAATCTGATTCACTCAAAAGGTCTTTTATCTTTTTGTTTCCTTTCATACTCAACGACATCAAACCACCCATTGCGATTTTAGGATCGTCCATATCAAGCTCCAACATGAGCACGTCTGAAGCATACAAAGCGGATTTTAAATGCTCCGAAAAAACAAGGTCCTTCTTGCACATCAAGTGAAAAGTTCCGTATAAAAAAGAAGGATTTTTCAGCCCGTTACCGCTCACTTCCCAAAGCAATGAGTTGTCGGTATGTTGAATCTGATACGTTCCGGATTTTTTTGTTTGTGCGAAAGTCTGACAAAAGGAAAATAAGGCTAAAAGTATGAGAATGGTTTTACGCATAGCGTGAATTTACAATTTGCCATACAAACTTCCACCCTTATTGAAAATCTTTTCAATCTTTTTTTCTGTATCCGGATCTATTTTTACGGGTGGAGCATGATGTGGTTTTATTCTTGCATCAATGATCACAGGTCCTCTGCAACCCCAGTGTTTATTGAGATAAAAAGCATCGAGTCCGTGAATGTCAGCAGCAGGATTGCTCCGCGTGAACGCAACCCATAAAAAATTGGAGATGTTTTCGGAGACCATCGCAGCATCGTCGCACCAAATGAGAAAAACAGGACAATCTTTTTTATGACCATTTGCCATCCAGTGACGATTCCATAACTCAACAATTCTGTTCACTTCATCACGATTTTGGTATGATGATGTTTGAACGGCTACGATTCCCGGTATCACCATTTTACAATCCTTGAGTTCCGGCAGAGTACGTATCGATTCGGGAATTTCCACATTCAAATCTCTTACCTCTTCTCCATGTGCGGCAAAAACCACTTTACTACCTGTATTCAGTCCATCACCGGAATAATCCAGGGTATCGATGGTGGTATTGGTGTGAAAATGCAAATCTCGTTCTGTGTTGAATCTCTTCAAAAAATGATTGAAATAGGCAGGAATGTTTCTTGTGCTGATTGATTTGTTTTCGTCGGAAGTGATGAAAAGATATTTGGCCAAACTCAACTGACCGGTTCCTAAAATATGATTGGCAATGGTCAACAATTCCGCGGGTTGTTTCGTCGGAGCATAGGGTGTATAACGCTCTTGTCCGATGGCAAGTAAAAGTGGATGTACTCCTGCCGCGTCAACCGCGTTCACTTCCAATAAACCTGGAATTTCTTCTTTTAATGCTCCACCGCTGATCTCATGAATCAAATCGCCAAAGCTCGTGTCTTCCTGTGGGGGTCTTCCCACCACGGTGAAAGGCCAAATCGCATTTTTCCTGGCATAAACCGCATGTACTTTCATCACCGGGAAATCATGTGTAAGACTGTAATAGCCGAGATGGTCTCCGAATGGGCCTTCTGGTTTATTCGCTCCGGGCATCACCTCTCCGGTAATTACGAAATCGGCGTCTGTACTAACACAAAATCCATCCACATAACGATAACGAAATCTTCTGCCACCTAACACACCTGCAAACTGCATTTCACTCATCCCTTCAGGAAGTGGCATAACGGCTGATACCGTATGTGAAGGCGGACCTCCGACAAAAACACTGACCTTAAATGGTTTTCCCAGTTTATTCGCTTTCGATTGATGAACACCAATGCCACGATGCAACTGGTAATGCAACCCTATTTCCTCACCAGGCGTATACTCATTCCCGTTAAGCTGAATCCGATACATGCCAAGATTGGAATGCATGATTCCCGGATTTTCAATATCCTCCGAATAAACCTGAGGAAGCGTTACGAACGCTCCCCCATCCATTGGCCAATGTTTGATTAGAGGGAGATCGCTGATTTTGATT
>JAURKN010000063.1 GCA_030831725.1 Ferruginibacter sp. | reverse complement strand
TCTCGCTGGCGATCAGCTCAATGCCGTGGCGTTGTCTGTCCAGTTCTTTTCCGATCAAATCAAAAACAAGTTTATCCTGCATCATACAATGGTATATTTTGGTGACAAAGATAAGGCCGGCTTTACATTCAATTCCATTTCGTTTAACAAGTTAAACAAAACATGGTTGATCCGAAATCATCGTTAGTTTCGCTCTAATAATGTAATTTCATTGCCCAAAAGTAAAAAAGCAATATGAAGGCAATCATACCCGTAGCCGGTGCCGGTACCAAATTAAGACCGCACACCTACACACAACCCAAGGCCCTCATTCCGCTTGCCGGAAAGACGATACTCAATATTATCGTCGATCAGCTGAGAGATTCAGGAGTAAATGAGTTTATTTTCATTATAGGCTATTTGGGAGAAAAAATTCAAGACTATGTGAACAAGCATTACCCTGATTTGCATTGTCATTTTATCACCCAAAACGAAAGAATGGGAACGGGCCATGCCGTATCACTCACCCGGGATATTGTTCAAGATGATGAAGTGATTATCGTATTGGGTGATACCATCGCTGATTATGACCTCTCCGAAGTTTTGTCGTCTCCGTTTTCCATGTTGGGTGTAAAGAAAGTGGATGACCCAAGGAATTTTGGTGTGGCTGAGATTGACGAAGATGGAAAAATAACACGCGTTGTAGAAAAACCGGCTATTCCAAAAAGCAATCTTGCGCTTGTCGGTATTTATAAAATCCGTGAGACAGGCATGATGTTCTCTTGTATTGATAAACAGATGGAAACCACAGCAGAGTTTCAGGATTTAAGCATTACAGATGCTTTGGAGTGTATGATTGAAAAAGGTGCTGAATTCAGGTCTTTCAAAGTTTCCAATTGGTTTGATTGCGGTAAGAAAGAAACTTTGTTGGAATCGAATGCCATACTTCTCAAGAAATTCGGAGGTAATATGTCTGAAGAGAATCCATTTCAAAATACCATCATCATACCTCCAGTAAGTATTGGAAACGGATGCGTCATCAAAAACTCCGTCATCGGCCCCAATGTGGCGATAGGTGACCATACCAGCATGAATCATGCCATCATCAAAGATTCAATCATAGGTTCCTATTCCAATCTGGTGGAGATTGTGTTGAACAACTCATTGATCGGCAACGATGCTGAAGTGAAAGGAGTTAGCAGAAACCTCAACATTGGCGACAACACAGCAATCGATTTGGGTGGAAGCAGAAGTTAAAAAATGCCACTACTCTAATTTGGAAAATTGACTTTTTGACATGCTGAAAAACGCTATCATAAATATTTACCCGTGTTTCCTTTTTTGCTTTTTTTAAGTTGATTGGGTGTTCCTGCAAAAACAAGATTTCCACCATTCTCTCCAGCTTCAGGTCCGAGGTCGATGATCCAGTCGCATGATTTGAGAACGTCGGTGTTGTGCTCGATCACAAGGATGGAATGTCCCATTTGCACCAAGGCACGAAAAGATGTGAGCAGTTTGTTGATGTCGTGAAAATGAAGCCCGGTTGTTGGCTCATCAAAAATAAACAGGGTTTTGCCTTGAGATTTTCCCCTTCCCAAAAAAGATGCGAGTTTGACACGCTGTGCCTCACCGCCGCTCAATGTGTTAGACGATTGCCCCAGTTTCACATATCCCAGTCCCACATCGGATAAAGGTTGCAACGCACGTGCGATTGACAGACCCAGCTTTTCATCTGTTTTGAAGAATGAGATAGCATCATCTACCGCCATTTCCAGCACATCATGGATGTTCTTTTCTCTGAACGAGACTTCAAGCACTTCTTCTTTGAATTTTTTTCCGCCGCAAGATTCGCAAGGAAGGTGAACATCCGCCAAAAACTGCATTTCAATGATTTGCTCTCCTTCACCTTTACAGGTGTCGCATCGTCCCCCATCCACATTGAACGAGAAATGTTTGGGTAAAAACCCACGAATCATACTTAAAGGTTGTCTTGAAAACAACTCTCTGATTTCATCGTAGGCCTTGATATATGTAACGGGGTTGCTTCGACTCGACTTTCCGATGGGATTTTGATCAATCATTTCAATTTCCTGGATTTCTTTCAAATCACCGCTAAGCTTTTTAAAGGATCCCGGCCTGTCAACAGGATCTCCCATCTGTTTTTTTAGCGCAGGATAGAGTATCTTTTTTACCAGGGTGGTTTTTCCGCTCCCACTGACACCACTGATGGCACAGATGACATTCAAAGGAAATTCCACATTTATATTTTTCAAATTATGCTCGCAAGCACCTTCAAGATTAATCGACTTCGTCCATTTACGCACATCGGCTGGCTGTGCTATTTCCAATTTGCCTGACAAATAATTTCCAGTCAGGCTATCCGGATGATCACAGATCTCATCATAGGTTCCTTGTGCGATCACTTCGCCACCAAGATGGCTTGCCAAAGGACCCATGTCGATGATATTGTCCGCTTCCTTCATCATCGTTTCATCATGTTCAACCACAACCACTGTATTTCCCAGGTCTCGCAATTGTTTCAATACCTGAATGAGTCGCTCCGTATCCCTACTGTGTAATCCGATGGAAGGCTCATCCAGAATATATAAAGAGTTTGTAAGATTGCTGCCCAAGCTTCGAGTAAGTTGAATACGCTGGCTTTCTCCGCCACTTAACGAATTGGCCATTCTGTCGAGAGAAAGATAACCCAACCCTACATCAAGCAGTGTCTGCAATCGGTTTTCTATCTCCATCAAAACGCGGGTTGCGATTTTTTTGTCATGATCCGACAATATGATGTTTTTCATCCATAGTAACAGATCTTTTGCAGGAAGCTTGTTCAGTTCACCGATATGTTTTCCATCCAATTTCACATATAAGGCCTCTTTCCTCAAACGATTGCCCGCACAATCCGGACAAAGTGTTCTGCCACGATATCTGCTGAGCATGACACGATATTGTACCTTATACAAATTCTGTTCCACTTCGTGAAAGAAATCATTGATTCCATTTACATGTTCATTCCCGTTCCATAGCGCACCGAGCTGTTCCGCGCTAAGCTCCTGAATGGGTTTATGAATCGGGAAATTGAATTTTTTCGCCGCACGTATGAAAGCATCTTTCCATGAACTGAGTTTCTCCCCTTTCCAAGGCGCTACCGCATCTTCATATAGACTGAGGGCTTTGTTGGGAATCACAAGGTCGGGGTCGATGCCCAATACCTGGGCATATCCTTCACAAGTTGGACAAGCCCCATATGGGTTATTGAATGAAAACAGATTGGGAGAAGGCTCTTCGAACTGAATACCATCCCTTTCGAATTTGTTGCTGAATGAGATGGTTTGTTTACCATCCACTTCCATCAACATTTCTCCATCCCCTTCATAAAATGCAATTTGTATGGAATCGGCCATTCTGTGCAAATCTTCTTCGTCAAATGATTTACGGACCAATCTGTCGATGAGTATGTAGATTTCTTTTGAAGAAGACTTTGAAAACAATTCAGAGAGTTGCTTCGCATCTTCCATGATTTCTTCGATGCGTAATATTTCTTTGTTTACATACAAACGTGAAAATCCTTTTTGCAACAATACACCCAGCTCTTCTTTCGGATTGAGATAGCTGCTTTTTCTGACTGGAACAATAAAGAGGATTTTAACTCCGTTATCCAATAGATTGATTTGTTCAATCACATCCTGAACATCATCCTTTTTTACGGGTTTCCCTGTGACAGGTGAAATCGTTTTACCGATTCGTGCGAATAGGATTCTGAGATAGTCATAGATTTCTGTCATGCTGCCAACCGTACTTCTTGGTGTTCTGGTGATCACCTTTTGTTCGATGGCGATTGCAGGACAAAGTCCATATATGTAATCAACATCCGGCTTGTCCATTCTTTGCATGAACTGACGTGCGTATGAACTGAGACTCTCAGCATATCTTCTTTGACCTTCCGCGAAAAGCGTGTCTATGGTCAATGATGATTTGCCTGATCCAGACACACCTGTGACGACAGTGAATTTATTTCGTGGTATCGTTACTGTTATGTTCTTTAGATTGTGTACGCGCGCACCGGAAATGATGATATCGTTGGATTCCGAAACAACTTCTGATACTTTCTTACTGATTTTTTTAGTCGCTGACATAGTGCGAAAATAGGCTAAGAATGTCGATTTTACGGGCTAAAACACGTGTAATGAAAAAATTACTACGTAGATCTACGCACCCATTCCGAGCACTAATACTCTATTTTCTATTTTACGCCAAAATTCTCCCAAAAATATTTGGGAAGGAAAAAATTAACTCTAGTTTTACATCACATTATCCAATGCAAGTGAAAAACCAAAGAGAATGTGAAAGCATCTTCTGCGGACTTCGAAACTGACATTGGAAAATGGAAAAACCAAAATCCTAAACCAATCAAAACAAGAAGTCACATGAAAAACCAAAACAATCTCACAGACCAGGAATTAGTTCACGCTTACATCAATGGCAACGCAAATGCCCTTTCCGTTTTAGTTGAGCGTTACAAGGACAAAATCTTCACTTCCATTTATCTGTTGGTAAAAGACAAATATCTCGCTGAAGATATTTTCCAGGAAGTTTTCATCAAAATCATCGACACATTGAGAAACGGTAAATACACCGACGAAGGAAAATTCCTTCCATGGGCACTCCGTATCGCTCATAACATGTGTGTAGATCATTTCCGTAAGGTTAAGCGCAGCCCAAGCATCAAAACCAGCGATGACCACGATATTTTCGAAGTATTGAATTTCTCTGAGGCTGGAGCAGACCAAAAAATCATGGCAAACCAAAGTCATGACAAGATCAGAAGAATGGTAGATCTTTTGCCAGAAGACCAACGCGAGGTGATCATTTTGAGAAACTATGCCAACATGAGTTTCAAAGAAATCGCTGAACTGACCAACTGCAGCATCAATACCGCTCTTGGAAGAATGCGCTATGGTTTGATCAATCTGCGTAAAATGATGACTGAAAAGCAAATCGCACTATAAATCTGTCGTTTTTAGTAGTTAACTGTTGTAATGAAAATCCCTTCGAAATTCGAAGGGATTTTCATTTTGTATATGTTTTAGAAGTTATGATTCAATTATTGAAAGATCACTTTCCATTTTTGAATGTGCTCAATCCACAAGTCAACCATTCTAGATATGCTTTTTTATCAGGTGTATACCCTACAGGATGATTTAACAGTTTTTCATCATGATTCAGAATAGCATAAAGTGGCTGAGCATTGTTTGAAAAATTTTCAGTTTCAAAGGTCGCCCACAAGTCTCCGTAGGTGACAATTTCCTTTTTCAAGCCATCACCAGATGTAAAAGTGAACTGTTTGGATACCGGCAATGCTTTTTTATCGTCAACATAAAGGGATACAACCACAAATTCGTTTTTCATCAACTTATATACCTCAGGATCACTCCATACATTTTCCTCCATTCTCCTACAATTGACACAGGCATATCCGGTAAAATCCAACAAAACGGGTTTATTCCCTTTTTTTCCGAGCTCGAGTCCCTCTTCATAGTCTCTGGTGCAAGTAAGTCCCAAGACACAATCGGATTCCTGTTGATAGACGCTATAATATAATGGTGGAGGAAAACCGCTGATCAACTTAAGATTGGCATAAGAGGTGTTGGTCAAACCAGGTATAAGATATAAAGTGAATGCGGTAAAGAGTAAAGCAAGGCCTTTACGCGGAAGACTTATTTTCTGACCCTTTGTGTCATGTGGGAAATGAATCCAGCCGAAAAGATAAGCGCTGAGTCCTAGTCCTACCAGAACCCAGATTCCGATAAAGACCTCTCTTTTCAGGATTCCCCAGTGTTTCACCAAATCCGCATTCGACAAAAACTTTAAAGCGAGTGCGATTTCCAAAAATCCAAGAACCACTTTTACGGTATTCAACCATCCTCCGGATTTCGGGAGTGATTGTAGCCAATTGGGGAAAAGGGCAAAAAGAGCGAATGGCAGAGCGAGGGCAAAACCGAATCCGCCCATACCGGCCGTCAGCTGCATCGCGCCTCCGTCGGAAGCCAGCGATCCTGCAAGCAGCGATCCCAAAATAGGACCCGTACAAGAAAAGGAAACCAAAGCAAGCGTGAGTGCCATAAAGAAAATGCCAATTACCTTTCCCGCCCCTGCCTTGCTGTCGGCACCGCTTGACAAAGATGCGGGAAGGGTCAGTTCATAAAATCCAAAAAACGAAAAGGCGAAGAATAGGAATATGGCAAAAAAACCAAGGTTCAAATAGGCATTCGTGGAAATATTATTCAGAATTTCCGGATTAATCTGATCTAGAAAATGAAATGGCAAGCTCAATAATAGATAGATGCCAAAAATGAAAAACCCATAGAGAAATGCATTCCGAATTCCTGCTTTTCTTGAACTTGCTTTTTTAGTGAAAAAAGAAACCGTCAGTGGTATCATCGGAAAAACACAAGGTGTCAGGAGCGCAATCAATCCACCTAAAAATCCGATGAAAAACAAATTCCACAGCGATTGTTTCTGTGGTGCGAGCGTCTCTGCTGAAGAAACACCACAATCATTCAATGGATGTTGTATATCTATGGATGGAATTTTTACCCTTTGCGCTTTCGTGGCTGTAGCATCACCATTGAGATTGATTTTTATCTTCACCTCTTCCGTCTGAAAGTTCATCCCTCCCTCGAGTTCGTAATACAGCGTTACAGCAATTATCGGTTCTTTACCACCGGGAATGATAACCGATTGTGTAAGTTGGATGCTATCTGTAAAAACCGACAGTTTTTGCTGGTCGAAAACGGGATCAGCCCTTTCTGTTTTTGGAGCGGTGATATTCATTGGATTACCTGTGGCATAAGTTGAATCCATGAACATGATTCTGGGTCCTAAAAGATCCAAAGACTCCGCCTTATCATATATGCACCACCCTTTCGGAATGGAAGATTTGAATTCAATCAGATACCCTTTGCCATCTTTTTTTACAGTATGGGTCCATTTGAGAATGGAAGAGTCTTGCGCATAGGATATAGTGGTGATGCAGAAAACAAAACAGATGAAAAATAGAATATTACGCATGTTGTGGAACTATGGTTGAATAAAAAATCCCGAAGTTATCGGGATTTGCGAAGTTAAATTATTTTCCATCGAGTTTGATGGTGAAGGCTTGGTCCTTGGGAGGCAGGCAACGGCGATCGTTGCAAACCATGTAGGTGACCACCCCTTTAATGCTGGTCGAAGCAGCGGATTTCAATGTCACTTTTTGTACAAAATCCACTTGTTTGTTATAAAAACGCAATGTCGACTTGAAGTTGGGGTCATACATGCTTTCCATTTTTCCGATTTCTGCAGGTTTTCCTACCCATTTCACCAAAGGATTTTTTGAGAATTGGAAAGAAGTGGGTTCTGGTCCTTCGCCGGCATTTTGGGAATACAAGTGCCAGTTTCCGTCGATAGACGCAGTCATATGTAGCTCATACTGTTTTGGGGCGATTTTTTTTGCCGTGAAAGTCCATGTGACCGGATTCTCGATTTGAGCCATGGCTGCCACCGAGCATAATAACATCAAGCTAAAAAACAAAGTGATTTTTTTCATCCTTTATGATTGTTGCATAAAAATAATGGCTCTGATTCATGCTTCACATGAATTATTGTTAAATTCTTTTAACCGATGCCAAATAGCTCATGGAATACCTTTTTTCCATCAAGATTTCCCAAAGCGGAAGAGCAGGCTCTTTCGGGGTGAGGCATCATACCAAACACATTTCTGCCGCGATTGGTGATTCCTGCGATATTGTTCAAAGCGCCGTTAGGATTGGCATTTTCTTCCACTTCACCTTCTGATGAACAATACCTGTAAATAACCTGATTATTGCTTTCGACCTCATGTAGTACTTCAGGATGTGCGAAATATCTTCCTTCTCCGTGGGCTATTGGAATCTTAAGCGCTTCCAACTTGTTTGAAGGGGATTGTAAAAAAACATTCTTGCAAATGAATTGCTGGTTCGCATTTCTGAGCAAGACGCCGGGTAAAAGTCCACTTTCACAAAGAATCTGAAACCCGTTGCATACGCCCAGAACTTTCCCTCCTTTTTCTGCGAATTCGATGGTTTTTTGCATCATGGGACTGAATCTAGCGATCGCGCCACATCTTAAATAATCTCCATAACTGAAACCTCCAGGTAAAACGATACAATCCGAGGTGTTGAACATGGAAATAT
>JAURKN010000062.1 GCA_030831725.1 Ferruginibacter sp. | reverse complement strand
TCTTGTTAAGCTCAATCACTACATGAGCGCCCTTGAAATCGAAGCGATTTGTGATTTCCTTATTCACCACGTTAACTGCGTTATCCAGGGTTTGCAAATCGACTTTGCTGACCATATCAAATGATGGCATATGATTAAATTTTAGTGTTTTTAGCTTGTTTTTGATTTGAAATCACAAAAGATGCCACAGAGAGAAAAATACCGCAAAAAATCAATCCCAATGCGATTGTTTCAGCCTGAGTCAGGTTTAGCCCTGAAGAATCATAGCGAATATTTACTCTGAGTTTTTCAATAAAAAAGCGTTCTATTCCATTCAAAATCAGATAAAAACCAAACATCATCCAAGGTGCTTTAATCTTCTTTCTAAAGACCCACAACACGGAAAATAGTACAAGACAAATGATGGTTTCATACAGTGGAGTAGGAAAAACCGGAGAAGGCAATACCCTATTATGCTCATCGGTTATTCCCGGCATGAGTATGCCATCTTTGTTTACGTTTTGAGGATAGGAATATGCGAAAAGCCAAATGGGCAAAAAAGAAGGTGCTTTAACGGATTTGTTGGGTATTGAACTCAAATCAGGATAGATTCTGTCTGAAACATACGTTTTCTTATTGTTGTCGATGGTAGAACCTTCCAGAAAATAAGTTGAATATTTTTTGGCTGTTTCTGCAAAATCAGAAGGTTGTGACACAATAACATTTCCGGATGCATCATTTTTATACGCACTATTGTAAATTCCCCAATCGCCGTCACCACTGATCTGACAACCAAGTCGACCGATGGCATATGCGATCATTAGAGCCGGGGCTGCGGCGTCACAAAGGTGTTTTATGCTGATATTTTTCCGATATGCGAATATGCAAATGGCAAGTGCGGCCAGAATCAAACCACCGTAGAAAGTGAGACCGCTGGGTGAAAACAATCTTCCAATCGGATCAGCCCAGAATTCGTCCCAATGCTCCAGATTGTCGAATAGTTTTGCTCCTAGAATTCCAAATAACAAACCAAGAACTACTATATCTCCTACTCGATCATGAGGCCATATTCGTATTGTTCTTCGCTCCGGAGTAGCCAGTTTTTCCTTGTTTTTGTCGTGCCATTTCAAATAAGACATTACACCACCAAAAACTATTCCACCTAACCACGAGCCCTCTGATGAAAAGATGTAATCCTGTGGATTGATTTGAGGTGCTTTTTCCAAAAGCAGGCCCACGAGTTTAAAACCGAAAATGAAACCAAGAAGACCATTGGTAATCAGTTCTGATATGGAAGCAGGATTTCCTACAAGAATGATTTCTTCTCTAGGGGCCAAAAGTCCTGCTTTTTCTTTTCTTTTAAGTTCGATGTTCAACAACCATGCAGCGACGGCAAAAGATATGGCCACCATCAAACCAAAAGAGTTAATGATAGAGAGAGCGTGTATTTCTGCGCCAAACCAGTCTTTTACGATATAATATAAATTGGGATACATGGTTGAAAAAGGTCAATTCAAAAATCAGTTACAATGCGTCTCGAAAGCCTGAATCAGATTGTCGGCAATCACCTGAGCGCTTCGGCCTTCGATCAAATGTCTTTCGATGTAATGAACCAATTTGCCATCTTTGAACAATGCGATGGCTGGAGAAGAAGGAGGATAAGGCATGAGATATTCCCTTACTTTTTTTACGGCGTCAATATCGAAGCCGGCAAAGCTGGTGGTGATGTTATCTGGTTTTTTCGGAGCGTGCTGCACAGCCATGATCACTCCAGGTCTTGCCGTTCCTGCACTACATCCACAAACGGAATTGATCATAACCAATGAAGTGCCACCTTTTTGCATGAGCGACTCAACATCTGTTGGTGTCAATAATTCAGAAAAACCATTTTCGGTGAGTTCTTCTTTCATTGGAATTACGATTTCTGCTGGATACATATTTTTTGATTTTAAATTAGGGATTATTGATTTAGGATTGATGATTTGGGATTTGTTGTTTGGTGTTTTGGGGTTAGTATCCGAGTATCCTCAACATACTTTGTGCCGATTGTTCTTTGGCATAAACCCAATCTATCAATTTGCCATTTTTGTCATGTCCGACAATGATGTGTTTCGGTGATGGAATCATACAATGTTTTATTCCACCATACCCACTAATCTGATCCTGATAGGCACCGGTATGGAAGAATCCGACATACAGGGGTTCTCCATCTCCGATTTTTGGAAGAAAAACCTCGTTGATGTGTTCTTCTGAATCATAATAATCATGACTATCACAGGTTATTCCTCCGAGCACCACCCTATGGTATTCATTATCCCATTTATTGATGGGTAGCATCAGAAATTTTTCACCAATACCCCAGGTGTCAGGCAATGTCGTGATGAACGAAGAATCAATCATGTACCATGTCTCTCTATCATTCTGGTTCTTCTCTCCTATTACGCTATATATGTGAGCCATGCTTTCACCAACGGTATAGCTTCCGAATTCGGTGAAGATATTTGGCATGGGAACCTTGTTTCTCGTACAAGCGGCTTTTATGTTTCTGACGATCTCGTTGATCATGAACTGATAATCGTATTCGAATGCAAGAGAATGTTTGATGGGGAATCCTCCGCCTATATTGATTGAATCAAGTTCAGGACAAATCTTTTTCAATTGACAATAGAGGTTTATCACTTTGTTCAATTCACTCCAATAGTAGATATCATCTTTGATTCCTTTGTTCAAAAAGATGTGAAGCATTTTAAGCTGAAAACGATGCTCGTTGCCTTCAATTTTATCTACATAAAACTCAAGAATGTCTTTAGCCCTGATCCCAAGGCGTGATGTATAAAATGGGAATGTAGGTTCTTCCTCAGCCGCTACTCTGATGCCCAGATTGAAAGGTACTTTAACCGATTTTATGTAAGACTTCAATTCTTCTTTGTTATCCAAAATCGGAACAACATTTTTAAAGCCTCCATTCAATAAGCTAGCGATTCTTTGGGTGTAAGGTTTTTGTTTGTACCCATTACAAATGATGAATGTATCCTTGGTTATTTTCTTTTTGGCGTATAGTTTTTTTATGATGTCTATATCGTAAGCATAAGAAGTTTCAAGATGAATTTCATTTTTCAATGCTTCTTCCACTACAAAAGAGAAATGGGAACTTTTGGTACAGTAGCAGTAATGATATTTTCCGGTGTATTTATGTTTTTTGAAAGCGGCTGCAAACATATCTTTCGCTTTCTTTATTTGACTGCCAATTTTAGGAAGATAGCTTAGTTTCAGCGGTGTCCCATATTTGTCTATGAGCGCTTTGATATCTTGGCTGTTATACTGCAAATATCCATTGACCAGCTTAAAATCAGGCTGCGGAAAGTTAAAGGTCTGGTTTACAAGATCACCGTAAGTATTGTTCATTCCGTCCATTTGCCTCAAGAATTTATTGATGGTTAGAGATTCGGTTGCAAAGATACCGATATGATGTATAAAAAATAAAAATCCGGACGTTATAGAACATCCGGATGATTATCATCTTTATAATGAATTATTTTACTGAATCGATCAGTTTCTTGAAAGATTCCGGCTCATTCATAGCCAGATCCGCCAATACTTTTCTGTTCAAGTCGATGTTTTTTTGAGACAGCTTGTTGATGAACGTGCTGTAAGTCATACCTTCTGCTCTAACGGCAGCATTGATACGGGCAATCCAAAGCGTACGATATTCACGCTTTTTCAATTTACGGCCTACATAGCTGTAAGTAAGGCCTTTTTCCATCACGTTTTTCGCGACGGTATATACATTTTTACGCTTACCGTAGTAACCTTTGGCAGCTTTGAGGATTCTTTTACGTCTGGCACGGCTTGCGACCGCATTTACTGAACGTGGCATATCAGAATTTTTTTAGAGTTAAAGGAAATTGATTCAACCGGGATTACTTCATTCCCAGCAAACGTTTTACAAAATGAAGGTTTGTTTTGTGAACTGTACCGTCAATTCGCATACCGCGTTTACGTTTGGTTGATTTTTTGGTAAGAATGTGGCGTTTGAAGGCCTTTTGAAAAGTGATTTGACCTGATCCGGTCACTTTAAAGCGCTTTTTTGCGCTACTGTTGGTTTTTACCTTTGGCATGGTATACCTTTTAATGTTACTCCCTGCTGGCGTTCCGAACGGTCGGAAACTTATGGGGCCTTGTGGGAAATATCGAAAATCGAGATTTTCGGGATGCGAAAGTAGTCACTTTTTTTCAAAATATGAAAAAATAGAGAGGAAATTCTAGAAACTGCCCCTACTGGCTAACATACCTCTGCTGATTAAATCGAGTTCCCTTAGTTGGCAAAAGTGGTGGTAAGTGTGGCAGTGAAACCGTATGAAGCAGGAACAAATCTGCAGACACCTCCAACACAAAGCAAGCCCGGACGTTGTTTTCCATAAGAAAAACTGAATCTGGTGGAATTTCTTGTTACGCTAGAACCGATATTATAGTAATGAATATTGGTTTGGCCGTAATTATATAAGTCACTTACGAAAAACATGATAGGTGATGAAAATGAAAATTCAGACAATAAAGAAACCCAACTGCCTTCATTTTCCTTAGAATACAGATGTTCAGCTTTGAAACGGATTGATTTTTTCGGAGCCCATTTATAAAGTCCACCGATGCCTGTAATATAAGCATCAACCTGTCCCAATTCAGGTTTTTGAATCACTGCTGCATTGTAAAAAATGTGTTGCAATCCTACAGTAAGCTCAAAAGATTTACTTAGTTTTTTCTTCATTTCGATGTTGGCATCTCTGTAGAATCTTTCTCTTCCTAAGCTAAAAATATCTTTTTGTCCATTCAAGCCGGAATACAAAGAGAAATTGGAAGCGATTTTGGTACCATATTTACCTCCAAGGGTTGAGCCTGGCTTGAATGTATAATATATGTCTGTCTGAAAACCTGTCTCACCTTTGAACTGTGGAGCATACACAAAAATATTGCTGGTGAGGTAATCGTGTTGTTTGGTAAGTGCGGGGATATAATTCACCGGAGCTATTGTTGCGAATTCCTCGTCTCTGTCGTTTGTGAAATCCATGTTGTACAATGATCTGAATGTGGCGGATATACCAAACTTATTTTTGGTATATGCTGCATCTACCTGAAATGCTCTTCCTTGGTCGAAACTCAGATTGTTGAGCAGATGTGGATCTCTGTCTTTTTGAACATACTCGGATTCGATATTGAAGTCGCCGGCGTTCAAACTCATTCTTGCTGCATAGGAATGAACGGTGGAAGGAAAATCTTCGCTGGTGCCTCCTCCTGCAAAAGCCTGGTATTTACCAACATAACTTCCTCCAATAGTACCAGAAACTGAAGCATCTTCTTTTTTTAGCATTTTGTTGATGTCAAATTCAACATCAGTACCCCTAACCAAAGAGTTAGAGTAATCGAAAAAACGGCGAGTTCTTCCAAAAAG
>JAURKN010000061.1 GCA_030831725.1 Ferruginibacter sp. | reverse complement strand
ATTTCTTTTCCCGGATCTATGGCTTCCAGATAAAGGAGACGATCGGTGATCTCTTTGGAACTTTTATCGTCCACCACTCCCCAAAGGAATACCTTTCTCTGCTCGATGAATTTTTTGTCGAACATCCATCCGCTCATCATTTTCTCCATTGGATTTTCCGGTGTTACCGGAGTTTCTTCTTCTGATTTGATCTTGAAGTTCATTGGTTTTATTTTAGGGTCAGTCTTTTTTGTTTTTTCTCGGATTGTTGATTAGCACTTCATCCACCAATCCATATTCTTTGGCTTCTGACGAAGTCATCCAATAATCTCTGTCGCAGTCGGCTGCCACTTTTTCTACGGGTTGACCTGTGTGTTGTGAAATGATGTCGTACAATTCTCTTTTTATCTTACGAATTTCATTTACGGTGATTTCGATATCTGTAGCTTGGCCACCGGCTCCGGCACTGGGCTGATGCATCATGATACGACTGTGTTTCAATGCGGTTCTCTTTCCTTTCGCACCGGCACACATCAATACTGCGCCCATGCTGGCTGCCATTCCGGTACAAATGGTCGCAATGTCGGGTGTGATGAACTGCATCGTGTCGTACATTCCCAAACCCGCATAAACACTGCCTCCCGGACTATTGATATACATCTGGATGTCTCTGGTTCTGTCGGTGCTTTCCAAAAATAGCAATTGAGCGGTCACAATGTTTGCGACTTCATCGTTGATGGGATAACCAAGAAAAATGATGCGATCCATCATCAGACGGCTGTACACATCCATGACAGCCACGTTCATTGGTCTTTCCTCAATGATGTTGGGCGTAAGATTGGTTACCTGATGATCGATATAACCATCCAAGGTGTTACTGCTGATGCCACGATGTTTTACAGCATATTTAAAAAACTCGTTTCCAAAATTCATTTGTTTTGTATTGTAGGTGAGGGTAATTTTTCTGTGATGCAATATACCACAAGAAACGCGATTCAAAGCTAACCTTGTTGATTCTTATCAGTCGCGGCTCCTGTTCATAAAAATCAGTATGTATTGAGCCAACATGGCAATCGAAGCCAATGCTGCAACCACATAGGTGAGAGCGGCCCATTTCAGTGCATCTTTCGCCTGTTCATGTTCGATTTGATCGGTGATATTGGTGGTGTTCAACCAGGAAAGCGCCCTTGCTGAAGCATCGAACTCAACCGGCAAGGTAACCAAGGTAAACAAAGTTGTTACGGCAAACAATATGATACCAATCAGCAGCAATGTGTCATTCCCTCCGCCGAAACCCATATACCCTATTCCTGCCATGATGATCCATTGAGATAATGTGCTGCTGATTTGTACAGCAGGAACCAGTCTGCTTCTCAACATCAACATGGAATAAGCCGTTGCATGCTGAACTGCATGACCGCATTCATGGGCAGCAACGGCCGCTGCAGCAACCGATCTGCCATCAAACACATCCCTGCTCAGGTTTACCGTTTTATTCATCGGATTATAATGGTCTGTAAGCATCCCATCCACCGAAACAACCTGCACATCAAAAATGCCATTGTCTTTCAGCATCTTTTCCGCAATCTCAGCACCACTCATGTTGCTGACTGTACTCACTTTACTGTACTCTGCGAATTTGGATTTCAGGCGGCCCTGCACCATCCATCCGATTAGCATGAAAATGCCGGAGATGATTAAAATTTCTATTGTCATGGATAACTTTTTTTCTACTTACGCAAAAACCATTCCGTTGAAAATTACTGACAAAATTTCTGATTACGACAAAAATATTCGTTTTCTGATTGTATAGAATTTTGATTCCTACAAAAGAAAAAAGGAGCCTTTTGGGCTCCTTTGGTTATCTAATAAACAGATTGATTATTTGAATTGGGCACTGATGGCATTAGACAAATCTGTCATTTTTTTCAGACTTTCATCAGCCAATACGCCTTTCTTAAATTCAGCCAGAATTTCAGGGTGCTTGTTTTCCATTTCCATCAGGAACTGCTCTTCGAATGCTTTTACGTTCTTTACGGCAACGTTTTTCAGCAAACCTTGGGTTCCGAGATAGATGATAGCAACTTGTTTTTCTACGGAGAATGGAGAATACTGTGCTTGTTTCAGGATTTCCACGTTTCTGGCTCCCTTATCGATTACGTTTTTGGTAGCGGCATCAAGATCTCCTCCGAATTTGGAGAAAGCCTCAAGCTCACGGTATAGCGCCTGGTCGAGTTTCAAGGTACCTGCAACCTTTTTCATCGATTTGATCTGGGCGTTACCACCAACACGACTTACGGAAATACCTACGTTGATGGCCGGACGAATACCCGCGTTGAAGAGGTTACTTTCCAAGAAGATCTGTCCATCGGTGATGGAGATCACGTTTGTTGGAATATATGCGGAAACGTCACCAGCCTGTGTTTCAATGATAGGAAGAGCGGTCAAAGAACCTCCACCTTTTACGAGGTGTTTGATGGAATCAGGCAAATCGTTCATTTGTTTTGCGATTTCATCTTTGGCAACCACTTTCGCAGCTCTTTCCAACAAACGACTGTGCAAGTAGAACACGTCACCCGGATAGGCCTCACGTCCTGGTGGACGACGGAGAAGCAAAGAAACTTCACGATAAGCCACCGCTTGTTTTGAAAGATCGTCATATATGATCAGGGCTGGTCTGCCGGTATCGCGGAAAAACTCACCGATGGCAGCACCTGCGAAAGGCGCATAGAACTGAAGTGGAGCTGGATCGGAGGCGGAAGCGGCAACAATGGTTGTGTATTCCATGGCTCCGTTTTCTTCCAGGGTTTTCATGATTCCTGCAATGGTCGAAGCTTTTTGTCCGATGGCTACGTAAATGCAATATACCGGTTGACCGGCGGCGAAAAATTCTTTTTGATTGATGATGGTATCTACCGCAATCGCTGTTTTACCAGTTTGACGGTCACCGATGATCAACTCACGCTGCCCACGACCGATTGGAATCATGGCATCAATCGCCTTGATACCCGTTTGAAGGGGCTCTTTAACAGGCTCACGGAAGATAACGCCGGGTGCTTTTCTCTCCAATGGCATCTCGTAAAGCTCACCCTTAATCGGACCTTTACCATCGATGGGCTCTCCCAAAGTATTGATAACTCTGCCAGACATTCCTTCTCCGACTTTGATAGAAGCGATCTGCCCTGTGCGTTTAACTTTATCTCCTTCCTTGATTTCGCTGCTCTCACCCATCAAAACCACACCCACATTGTCTTCTTCAAGGTTCAGGGCGATGGCTTTCACCCCATTTTCAAATTCAACGAGTTCACCGGAACGAACATTGTTCAATCCGTATACACGGGCAATACCATCTCCCACTTGGAGAACGGTTCCAATTTCTTCCAAACTGGCTCCTGCATTGAAATTGCTCAGTTGTTGGCGAAGTATCGCCGAAATTTCATCTGGTTT
>JAURKN010000060.1 GCA_030831725.1 Ferruginibacter sp. | reverse complement strand
ATGGTAATTAATTATTTATAAAAGATTATATCATGAAAAAGTTGATGTTATTTTTTTGCTTTCTAGTTTTATTTTCCACTGCCGTTTTGGCCCAGAGAAAATCGAATGTCACAGGTTACTCCTCCGCGATTGGCGCTAAATTTTACCCTGCGGCTTTTACCTACAAACACGGTTTGGGTGGTAATGTAAAAGCGGAAGGTCTTATCTATTTTTGGAGTGGGGCAAGGTTTACCGGCCTTGTTGAATGGTATCATTACATACAGGGTTTACCTGGTTTGACATGGTATATTGGTCCGGGAGCCCATATTCAGTTTACCAATAAAAACACCTATTATTTTGGTTTGGATGGTGTGATTGGTCTGGATTGGAAGATCAATAATGTTCCTTTGAACCTGTCGTTGGATTGGCAGCCTTCGTACGATTTTGGATCGAATGGTGAATTCAAAGGAGGTTTCGGCGGTCTAGGCCTGAGATATGTGATCAATTAATCAGGAAGCCTTTTTGAAATGAAAGACAATATCCATTCTTTTCTTGATGTTTTTTATCCCTTGTTCAGGCGCTTCATGCCACTCGAAACCTTTCGATATGCGGCATGTGGCGGAATAAACACCCTTTTTGGTCTGGCTGTGTTTTATTGTTCCATCAGATGGGTATTCCCGGAAGACGTGGTTCATTTTGGCTATTTCGCCTTTGAATCTTACAGTGCCTCTCTGATGATTTCCGGATTCTCGTCATTTTGCCTCGGCTTTATTTTAAATAAATACATCGTTTTTATCGGTTCGAACCTTAAAGGCAGGATTCAGCTTTTTCGTTATTTTCTCTCTTTCGCATTCAATCTTCTCTTGAATTGGGTGCTCCTCAAATTTTTGGTGGAGTCTCTCTCCCTCGATGCTTTTTTAGGTCAATTGATGACAACGGCTGTTGTTATTACCGCAAGTTATTTCAGCCAAAAACACTTCTCGTTTAAGGTGAAAAATTGAATTGCCCCCTTCGCTTCGACGAAATTCCGTCATACATTTTGACTCCCTACTGACAAATTCTGTTTGAATCTGGTTAAAAATGGTCCATTTGCTGACAAATTTTCACCCAATTTGGCTTGGCATAATCATTGAACATAGCACTGCAACAAAAAATTACAACTATGGGAAAAATAATCGGAATCGACCTGGGTACCACAAACAGTTGTGTATCGGTCATGGAAGGCAATGAGCCGGTGGTCATCGCCAATGATGAAGGCAGAAGAACCACACCATCGGTGGTTGCTTTTTTGAAAAGTGGTGAAAGAAAAGTGGGAGATCCAGCCAAAAGACAAGCCATCACCAATCCTCAAAATACCATTTCCAGTGTTAAGCGCTTCATGGGACGCCGTTTCGACGAAGTGACCGAAGAAAGTACACATTGGAGTTATAAAGTGGTGAAAGGAGATAATAACACGGTGAGAATCGATATCGACGGCAGGTTGTATACTCCACAAGAGATCAGTGCCATGGTATTGCAGAAAATGAAGAAGACTGCCGAAGACTTCCTCGGACAAGAAGTGACGGAAGCGGTAATCACGGTTCCTGCCTACTTCAACGACGCTCAACGCCAGGCTACAAAAGAAGCCGGAGAAATTGCCGGTTTGAACGTTAGTCGTATTGTTAACGAACCAACCGCGGCAGCTTTGGCTTATGGATTGGATAAAAAAGGAAAGGACCAGAAAATCGCGGTTTTTGACCTCGGTGGTGGAACTTTTGATATTTCTGTCTTGGATCTCGGAGATGGTGTGTTCGAAGTAAAATCAACCAATGGTGATACCCATCTTGGAGGAGATGATTTTGATAAAGTGATTATGGATTGGCTTGCCGATGAATTCAAAACGGATGAAGCCATCGACTTGAGAAAAGATCCAATGGCGCTGCAGCGTTTGAAAGAAGCTGCCGAAAAAGCAAAAGTGGAGCTTTCTTCCTCTACGGAAACTGAAATCAACCTGCCCTATATCACTGCGGTTGACGGAGTTCCCAAGCATCTGGTAAAAAAACTGACCCGCGCGAAATTTGAAGCATTGGCAGATTCTCTTTTTGAAAGATGTCTTAAGCCTTGTGAAATCGCGCTGAAAGATGCCGGCATCAGCACTTCTCAAATTGACGAAGTGATTTTGGTGGGAGGAAGCAGCCGTATTCCAAAGGTGCAGGAGATTGTTGAGAAATTCTTCGGTAAGAAACCCAACAAGGGCGTAAATCCGGATGAGGTTGTTGCAATCGGAGCCGGAATTCAGGGCGGAGTCCTGACAGGCGATGTGAAAGATGTTCTGTTGCTTGATGTGACTCCATTGAGCTTGGGTATCGAAACCATGGGAGGTGTAATGACTCGTTTGATCGAAAGCAATACAACCATTCCTACCCGCAAATCTGAAGTGTTCAGTACCGCCGCTGATAATCAGCCAGGCGTTCAGATTCATGTCATCCAAGGAGAAAGACCGATGGCCAACCAAAATAAGAGCCTGGGTATGTTCAACCTGGATGGAATTCCACCGGCTCCACGTGGTGTACCTCAGATCGAAGTTACTTTCGACATCGACGCCAATGGAATCTTGCACGTGAGCGCGAAAGACAAAGGCACAGGTAAAGAGCAGAAAATCAGAATTGAAGCAGGAAGCGGTTTGAGCAAAGAAGAGATTGAAAAGATGAAAAACGAAGCGAAAGCCAACGAAGAAGCAGACAAGGTTGAAAGAGAAAAAGTGGAAAAAATCAATCAGGCAGATAGTCTCATATTCCAGAGTGAGAAACAACTCAAAGAATATGGCGAAAAGATTGGAGCCGACAAGAAAGCGCTCATCGAAGCTGCGTTGAACAATCTGAAAGAAGCACACAAAACACAGAATCTTTCCGGAATCGATACGGCTATGGCCGAACTGAATGCGGCTTGGACAGCAGCAAGTGAAGAAATGTATAAAGCCACTCAGGAAGGTGCTGCTCAACCCGAAAACCAATCTGCAGGTAATCAAACCTCCGGAACTGAAAATGTTACGGATGCAGAATTCGAAGAAGTGAAATAATCAGATTTTTATTTTTAGGTACTTGCCGCGACATTTCTATGTTGCGGCTTTTTTTTGCATAAAAAAACTCCCGATTTCCGGGAGTTTGATATGTGAAGGTCGTTTTGTTTTACATCAGGTCCATCGCCATCGCAAAGAAAGTGACGTTGAAAGGCAGTACCATGGAGCAATATCCACCACCGATCTCGTATACACCAAAGAAAGCAGCAATTGAAACAAAGAAGAGGATCCAAAACAGGGCGGTTGACTTTTTCTTATTTTCCATGTTTGATTTGTTTTTGCAAATATAGGGCAGTTTGGGAAACCATGAAATTTTTTGATACAATTCAAATGCAAAGTTCTGTGTTATTGCTTGTAAATTTGACCATTCCCACACGATGAAATTCAATTTGACCATACGATATCAAACCCATTGGGGAGAATCCGTTTTCTTATGTCTGGAACGAAAAAACATCAGTAATGAAGACCGTTTTCTCGAAATCGAATTGGAATACAGAAACACGGAGGAATGGGGGAAGGTTTTGGATTTGGATGATATGTTGTCGAATGCTGATACGATCTATTTTTACAGAATCCGTAAAAATAAGGCTATCCTTAAAGAAGATAGAAGCCATAGGTTTTTCCCTGTATCAGATGCAAGCATAGGTGCATTCCACGAAATTGTAATCATAGACGAATGGAACGACATGATGATTCCCCATGATGTGTATCATAAAAGTTATTTTTCACGACTACAGGAACAAAGTCCAATCGTATCAATGTTTTGCAATCCATCAGCTGCAACACCTCATCAATTTGTCGTGACCACTCATCATCTCGCTCCCGGAAAAAAAATAGGAATATTGGGCAGCAGTAAGGAACTCCATTTTTGGGATGTAAAGCGCCCTTTGATGCTTGAGCAACACGGCAATCGGTGGCATTTAGATATACAATTTGATTCAACAGGTCCGATTCAATATAAATATGTCATATATGATGACGCAACAGGAGAGCTCATTGCTTTTGAAAAAGGGAATAATCGAATCTTTGATCTTAATAGCCATCATGAAAAGGCGGTAATTTGGAATCAGTTTGCGGATTTTTCCGCATATGCCTGGAAGGGTGCGGGGTTGAATGTTCCTCTGAGTGGACTGAGGTCGAAAAAAGATTGGGGCATTGGAGACTTTTCTACATTATCCTTGTTTTTGGATTGGCTGAAAGAGTCTGGCTTTTCCATGTTACAGCTATTACCCATCAACGACACCATGTCCTTGAGTGGCAAAAGAGAATCATATCCATATTCGGCGATATCGGCTTTTGCCATACACCCTGTCTATTTGGACATTAAAGCATTGGCTCAAAAATATGATTATGAAATCGATGCCAAAATACTTGCCGAAGCAAACACATTGAATCAATTGCCGACACTAGACCATGAAGCTGTTGTTGAATTGAAGATGGATGTACTTAGGAAGATCTATAGCTCAATTCCTAAAAATAAATTTGATGCAGAAGGATTGAATGCATTTGAAAAAAACAACAAAGAATGGTTATTGCCTTATGCAGCATTTTCCGTTTTAAGAGATGATTTCGAAACAGCTGATCATAGCCTTTGGCATTCATATCGTAAGTTTCACCGCGAAGAGATCGAATCGATATGGGACAGTGATGGTAAAATGAAACTGGACATGTCATTTTATGTGTTCTTGCAATTCGAGATATATGAACAGTTTCAAAAGGTAAAAGATAAAGCCAACATGCATGGCATTGTTTTGAAAGGTGACCTTCCTATTGGTGTAGGCAGAAACAGTGTGGAAACCTGGACAAGACCCGAGCTGTTTCATATGGATGAGCAGGCTGGGGCGCCGCCTGATGCCTTTTCCCGAAAAGGACAAAATTGGTTTTTTCCAACATACAATTGGGAAGAGATGGAGAAAGACAATTACAGGTGGTGGACATCCAGGATGCAACAACTTCAATGTTACTTTGACGCGATACGATTGGATCATATCTTGGGTTTTTTCCGAATCTGGAGTATTCCGATCAGTTGTCGTGAGGGTTTGATGGGTCGATTTGTGCCTGCAAAAGGATTCTCACATGAAGATATACTCAGTTGGGGACTGGAAATAGGGATACACCAACTCACTCAGCCTTATTTCACAGACGAATTGTTGCAAATCAAATTTGGAGATGTTTGGAAGGAAATTAAAATCGAATTTTTGGATGAGCAAGGATTCAGAAACGAATGTAACAAACAAGAGGATTTAATAGCTTTCGTTGCGGCAAATGAAAAATGGAGGCCTCTGCAGGAGCAACTTTTGGAATTTCAATCCGATTTGATTTTTCTAAAAGATCCCCAGAATCCGGAAGTATTGCATTTCAGGATCAATATGATGGACACGGATTGTTTTAAAAGTCTTTCTTGGAACGATCAGCAGGTGCTTAGGGAAAAATATTATGCCTATTTTT
>JAURKN010000059.1 GCA_030831725.1 Ferruginibacter sp. | reverse complement strand
CGGCACTTATGGTTGTCACAGACGGACCGAACCGATACGAGATCAGAATCACATCAGACCTTGAAAAAAGCGGCACCATCAGGATCGTACGAAAATCCCAGAAACCTTAATGAAATCGTCAGAACCAAGACCCATTATCAAGGTCAAAAAAGACCTGATTGATTACCTATATTTATACGGCTCCTATTTTTTGACGGTATCCATGTGGTTTTTTGTTTTTTATCATTATCAATCACTACCAGATGATATTCCGGTTCGTTATGGAATGAATGGGATGCCAGATGGATTTGGACACAAATCAACCTTGTTTTTTGTTCCCGTCTTGGTGAGTTTGATGGTCATATTTTTGAACGTACTCTCCCTGTTTCCAAATAAATTCAATTATCTAAGGGAGATCACTACGGAGAATGCGGAATGGCAATACAAAAAAGCGCTTAAGCTAATACGTTATTTGCAGTTTTTTATACCAGTCATTTTTTCTTACATCGTATACAAAGAAGTGCAAGGCGCAGTCGTAAAGAAATCTTCACTGGGTTTTTGGTTTATCCCAGTATTGATTTTTGGCATCATAATACCGACGGTTGTCAATGTATACCAAAGTCTGATTAAAAAATAAGATCAGAATTTAAAATTCCAAGTTACAGAAGGCAAGATGGGAAAAATCGAAACTTGCTTGGCCTGAATCTTCAGATTTCCTTGCAGCACATTTCCTTCCTGGGCATAATAAATAAAAAACGGATTCTGTCTGCTGTACACATTGAAAATACTGAAAACCCATTCCGACTTCCATTTTCTAGTATCATTTTTAGGCGAACGATATGTGGCTGAAACATCCATTCTGTGGTAAGATGGCAAGCGGTATTGATTGATTCTGCTGTACTCTTGCGTCAACACATCTCCCACAAAATAAAAACGCTGAGGAAGTGTGACCGCATTTCCCGTACCATAGATAAAAGTCGCTCCGAATTTCCATTTCTTATTCAACTCATACATCGCAACCACACTCAAGTCGTGCCTTCTGTCGTACTTCGCCGGAAATTTCTCTCCAAAATTCAAGTCTTTAAACTTCCTCCAAGTCCAGCTTAGTGTATACCCCACCCAACCTGTCAACCTGCCTTTGGTTTTATTGATCAGCCATTCCGAACCATAACTCCACCCGTCACCAAATACAAAAGAATTTTCGGTATCATCCAGCGTATTCGGCGTATACCCTTCTTCGTATTCAATCTGATTTTTCATGCTTTTGTAGTACACTTCCACTGAAGCCTCATACATGTTGCTTTTGAAATTCTTGAAATAACCGGCGGCGTAGAGCCAACTGATTTGGGGCTTCACTTTGTAGGTGCTTGGAACCCAAACATCCGTTGGCAATGTGGTTCCTGAATTTGACACCAAATGTATGTATTGCAAGTTTCGCGTGACGGATGCCTTGATGGAACTTTGCTCATTTAACGTGAATCGAACTGTAGCTCTGGGTTCAAATCCGCCGTAATATTTTACGGACTGACCTTTGCGGAACACCACGCTGTCGGTTCTGTTTCCATCATCGTCGGTTGTATATATTTTATTCGGTCCTACCTGTTGAAAAAAGCTATATCTCAATCCGGCATTCAACTGGACTTTAGGCGTAATTTCCCAATCATCCTGCACATAAGCCGCACCTTCCCTGGCGTATTTCAACTGGGCATTTAACGGTTTGAAAACTACGGAGTCCTGCCTTCCGCTTACGACCGAAGGAGTGAATTTGTGAAAAATATAGGTGGCTCCAAACTTGAGTTTATGGTTGGATGATGGATAATATTCCAAATCGTGTTTGATGCTGATATCCCTTATTCCGGATGCGAGTTTTACATTGAAATTATTCTGTAGCGCCTCGAATGAAAAATTGTAATCGTTGTAAACTGCAGTGGTGTTGGCAAACATTTGCTTGTTGAATACATGGTTCCATCTGATGGTACCTGTTGCATTTCCCCAGGGGATTTTCACATCCAAACTTTGTTGACTGCTCACGAAATCAAAAACATCTCTCCCGAAGTAACCACTGATGTACAAACGGTCTTTATCGTTGAATCTGTAGTTCGCCTTTGCGTTGACATCGTAAAAATAATATCCTGATCCGGCAAATGAGCTAGAGTCAGGTATGAACGGCTTGGTCAACACATCGATATAGGTTCGTCTGGCAGACAAGATGAAAGATGATTTTTCTTTTTGTATCGGACCTTGAATAGAAATGCGTGATGCGATGAGTCCTATTCCACCATCCACTTGCATCTCTTTGTTGTTGCCCTCCTTCATGGAAATATCCAGCACGCTGGATAGTCGTCCTCCGTATTGAGCCGGCATCCCCCCTTTGATCAAAGTGACATTTTTAATGGCATCGGAATTGAACACCGAAAAAAAGCCGAACAGATGTCCGGAGTTATAAACCACGGCATCATCAAGCAAAATCAGATTCTGATCCGGCCCACCGCCTCTGACATAAATACCCGAAGTTCCTTCTCCTGCATTTCTCACACCTGGTAAGAGTTGTACCACTTTCAGCAAATCCACTTCTCCCAAAAAAGCAGGGATGGATTTGATTTTTTCTATCGGCAAACTCGATTTTCCCATTTGCGCGGATTTCACATTGACCTCTCTCTTTTTGGATGAAACAATTACTTCCTGTGACAATGCCGTGGCAGGAGCCAATGACACATTCAGAACAGTATCATTACGCAAATCCAGATTGATGGTTTGCGTTTGATAGCCTATAAAACTGCAGTTTAATTCGTATCGATTTTCTGCAAGAGTAAGGGAAAAAAAGCCATAGGCGTTTGTGGTCAACCCTTTCAGATTTCCTTTTACGCTGATGGTTGCACCATTGAGATTCTCACCGGTTTTCAAATCACGCACATATCCACTGATGGTATGTCGTGTGGTATTTTTTTGCGAATAAGAGCCTGATAAAAAACAAAAAAGGCAACAGAAAAAAGAAATTAAAAACCGGTACAATTGTTTGTTCATATCAATGTTTCGATGTGATCGAGTCTTTTAGTTCGCCGCAGTGCAACATTCCCGCTTTGTACTTGGGATGATTTTTTCCAAGGTATGGATTTACGATCTCTCTGTTGTTGCTAATCCAATTGGCGGCTTCGGTATCATTGAATGCCATAGGACATTCCTGTAGGTACAAGCTAGGACCTTCGTAACCGATGGTATTAAAGAATGATGGATACATGACTGTGGTAAGACTGCTGAAATCTCTTCTCATTTCAGTGATGTCGGTTTGTTGCAACAACGAATTTGCATTACTCATCAGGTCCATAAGGGTCATGTTCACGGTTTCATATACCAATGAGCTGTCTTTTTTTAACTCGGACGTGTCTATGGAACGTATCGCTTCAATCAATTCCTGCGCATTTGATTTTATTTTTTGGGTGTCCGAATCCACAAAAGCGTCTTTCAGGTTGAGGTAAGTTTGAACCACTTGACCTACTGTTGCATTGAAAGCTTCAGAATGCTTATTGAGTTCAATAGGCTTCTGTTTTTCTTCGACTTCAGATTTCTGCGGCGACTTGAAAAAATAGACTATCCCCAAAACGACAGTCGAAACAAGCGCAATCAGCAATATTTTTTTGTTCATATCATTCTCATTTATGGCGCAAAGGTATGTCAAACTCTAACGCCTTTTCATTGAAAAAGTTCAATATAGGTATCCCCTAAGCCATCCTTTTTCAGCTGATTTGGTTTTATCTCAAATCGATAATTTGTAGGAACAGAAGGCCATTTCAGCTAAATTTGCGGCATCATGTTATTAGGATTACAAAACGTCACATTCGAATTTGGTGCGCGCACCATAGTGGAAGATGCCACATGGCATATTCAACCCAATGAAAGGATCGGCCTGATCGGCTATAATGGTACAGGAAAATCGACCTTGCTAAAGGTCTTGACCGGACAATACACCCCATCCAAAGGCACAGTTGAAAAAGGGAGAGAAACCACCATAGGATTTTTGCACCAGGATTTACTCGGATTTGATACTGAAGAATCAATCCTTGAAGTGGCAATGGGTGCGTTTGAAAGGGTTCGTCAGCTGGAAAAAGAGTTGGAGATCATGGGCGAGGAACTATCCAAGACCGGCGACGAGAAATTAGCAAATGACTATGCCGATTTGTTGCATGAAATGGATGTGCTTGACGGATACAGCATTCATCACAGAACCGAAGAAATATTACAGGGTCTTGGCTTCACCAATGCAGAGCTGCAAAAGCCATATAAAAATTTCAGCGGAGGCTGGAGGATGCGGGTTCTTTTGGCTAAAATGATCCTCATGCATCCCGATGTGTTGCTCTTGGATGAACCTACCAACCACTTGGATCTTCCGAGTATTGAATGGCTCGAAAAGTATCTGCAACACTATCAAGGCGCTGTAGTGATCGTTTCTCACGATAGATTCTTTCTGGACAGGATGTGCAATAAAATCGTCGAACTCTATCAACAACAACTGAATTTCTATACAGGCAACTATTCCTACTACGAAAAAGAAAAAGAAGTGAGAATAGACATGCAGAAAAAAGCGTACGAAAATCAGCAGGACTATATCAGACAACAGGAAAGATTTGTGGAACGCTTCAAGGCCAAAGCTAGTAAAGCCGCACAAGCACAAAGTATTGTGAAGCGTTTGGATAAATTGGAGCGCATTGAAGATGTTGAGATTGAAAGACCAAACATCAGAATCAATTTCTCTGTTGAGCGTCAGCCCGGCAAAGTAATTTGCACCCTGAAAAATGTATCGAAAAGATTCAAGGATATTGAAATTGTAAACAATACAGGAGCAGAAATCGAGCGCGGCGATAAAATTGCATTGATTGGAGCGAACGGAAAAGGTAAATCCACCATGCTCCGAATCATCGCCGGTACAGAGCCGTTTGACGGAGAGAGAGAATGGGGCCACAACGTGAAAGAGTCATTTTACGCACAGCATCAATTGGAAGCTTTAAACCTCACCAACGATATTCTGGAAGAAATGAAGGATGCGGGCAGCGGAAAAACAGACCTTGAACTTAGGGCTTTGCTTGGCTCATTTTTGTTCAGCGGAGATACGGTGGAAAAGAAAATCAAGGTGCTGAGCGGTGGTGAAAAAGCAAGAGTGGCACTGGCGAAAGTAATCGCGAGCAAAGCCAATTTCTTAATGCTGGATGAACCTACGAACCACCTCGACATCCATTCGGTGGATTTGCTGGTTGAAGCACTCAACAAATATGAAGGCAGCTTGATTTTGGTGAGTCACGATAGGTATTTCATCAGTCGTATCGCCAACAAAATCTGGGAAATTGACGAGCAGAAAATTCGTGAATTCAAAGGAAATTATGCGGAATGGGAAGATTGGAAAGAACGCAGAGAAAAAGCATTGGCTGCTGAAAAGCAGAATACAGTCGTTATAAAGCCTGAGCCAAAAGTAGAAAAAGCGCCACCCGCTCCGAATCTGTCTAACGAAGCAAAAAAAGAAATTCAAAAACTAAAAAACCAGTTCAAACAACTGGAAGAAAAACTTTCCAAGTGTAACGCTCAAAAAAATACGCTGGAAGCAAAGTTGGCAGACCCAGCGGTTTATGGAGATAAGATGAAGTTTATCGAAGCGGAAGCGGATTACAAAAAAGCATCTGCAGAACTCGAATCTTTGAACAAAGAATATGAGGTTGTTTTTGAAAAACTGATGGAACTGGAAGGAAATTGATCGCTAAGGGTGTAAAGTCAAACCCTCAACAATCCCCTGAATCCTCTTGCCGCATAATAAGATTGTGCGCCATTGTGGTAAACGAAAACAGTATCATACCTGAAATCACCGAACAATGCACCGCCCAATTTTCGGATAGGATCGGGAGTCATGATCCAACTTGATGTTTTGGCATCAAATGTTCCCAACTTCTGT
>JAURKN010000058.1 GCA_030831725.1 Ferruginibacter sp. | reverse complement strand
TTTTCTTTTGCCATTTTTGTCAAGAGCAGCTCCATGTTTTCTGCAGCGGTAGCTTTTTCCCCCGCAAATCTGGCAGTCTTTACACCGGGTGCACCTGAGAGCGCATCCACTTCCAATCCGGTATCTTCTCCAAAGCAAGCTTTTCCGGTTAGTTGATAAATGGTCTTTGATTTTTCGCTTGCGTTTTTTTTCAAGCTATCGTGAGGTTCAGGAATTTCAATATCGATGTTCAGGTCTTTCAGGCATTTCACATCCATTTTGCCGTCAAGCATGCTTGCCACTTCTTTTGCCTTGTTCGGATTTTGAGTAGCAAAAATCAAAGTCTGCATTTTTAAGCATTTAGGTTGAACAATTGTTTCAAGGCATTCCACAGCACCTTTTTTTCTTCAGGATTACGATTTAGCTCATCCAAAGAGAGGGTATGTATCCAAGGTAGATTTTCAAATTCGGAGCAGTGGTTTTTGGGTATGGAAGGAATATCGGAGATGTGGATTTCTCCAAAAACAATCAATTTTTGAGCTTTGTAAGATTCAATGATGCTCTTCCAGTTTTTTTCATGAGCCTGAGCCAAGTTAAGAATTCCTACATCTGCCAAACTCAATTTGCAGGCGCCTAGCATTTTGGTCAGTAATTGAAGATCTTCATCATGCAGAAAGGGAACGCCTTCCACAGAAACCAACAAAAGGATATTGGATTGAAAGCCCCCCAACAACTCAGATTTCTTTTCGTTCAACATCGGGGTTGAATTTTGCGGGAAATCCAAGATTACAAGAGAATCCTTGTACAAATCGATCAAGAGGTTGGTTGACAGTTGAAAATTGTCTAAAGTCTTGTTGTCAGGTAGCACGTGGCGCTTTAATTTTGTTTCTTTGCAGTAAAATTAGGGAATCATGACATCAGTTGCCGATATAAAAATCACGAGGGTAGAACACAGCCGTTTGAGTGAAACCAAGTTGGAAAATATTCCATTTGGTAAGCACTTCACAGATCATATGCTGGAGGCCGATTTCATCAATGGGGAATGGACCAATGTTCAGATTCGTCCATATCAGCCTTTGTTGCTTTCGCCTGCTACTGCTGCGATTCATTACGGACAGGCGATTTTTGAAGGCATCAAAGCTTACAAAAATCCACAAGGAGAGCCTTTCATTTTCAGGCCTTACGATAATTTCAAGCGTTTTAACGCATCCGCCACACGTATGGAGATGCCGGAAGTGCCTGAAGAAATTTTCATGGAAGGGTTGAAGATGCTGATTGATATAGAACGCAATTGGATACCTTCCTACGCTGATCATTCGCTTTATATCCGTCCATTCATGTTCAGTAGCGACGAAATGATTGGTGTGAAGCCGAGTGATAACTACAAATTCATGATTATTCTTAGCCCGACAGGTCCATATTATAACACGCCCATGAAGATTTATGTGGAGGAGAAATATGTACGTGCCGTACCAGGAGGAGTTGGTTATGCGAAAGCGGCTGGGAACTACGGAGCCGCCATGCATGCTACCGCTGAAGCCAAGAAAAAAGGATACGATCAGGTGTTATGGACAGATGCTTTCGAGCACAAATATGTACAGGAATGCGGTACAATGAACGTTTTTTTCATCATTGGCGACAAAGTCATCACTCCAAACCTTGAATCAGGCACTATTTTGGCCGGAGTAACCAGAGATAGTGTGATTACCGTGTTAAAGACCCTCGGACTTACGCTCGAAGAGCGCGACCTCAGTATGGATGAGATACTAGAAGCTCACAAATCCGGGCAATTGAAGGAGGTTTTTGGTACCGGTACAGCAGCTACCATTTCACTGATTAAAGAGCTTCGTTATCATGATTATGTCATGCAATTTGATACAGACAAGTGGATTTACACCCACCAGGTCAGAAAAATCATGAATGAGATCAGATATGGAATTACACCAGACGAACATGGCTGGATGTACAAGATATAAGCAGGATTTACCTGAAAAAAGGCCACCCAAAGGGTGGTTTTTTTATTTTTCAAAGAAATTCAGAAATGACAATATTTTTTTTCCATTTTTGAATGATAATACTTACCTTTGCCGTCCAAAAATAAACGGTCTAATAAATGCCTACAATCCAACAGTTAGTAAGAAAAGGTAGAGAAATCATCAAAGCCAAGAGTAAATCAAGGGCTTTGGACAGTTGTCCACAACGTCGTGGCGTATGTACCAGGGTATATACAACTACACCTAAAAAACCAAACTCAGCGCTCCGTAAGGTGGCGAAAGTTCGTTTGACCAATAAAATCGAGGTTATCGCTTACATTCCGGGTGAAGGGCATAATCTACAAGAGCACTCTATCGTTCTGATTCGTGGGGGAAGGGTAAAAGATCTTCCAGGTGTACGTTACCACATCGTAAGAGGAAGTCTTGATACTGCCGGTGTAAAAGACCGTAAGCAAAGTCGCAGTAAGTATGGTACCAAAAAAGCCAAGAAATAATCAATAACATTTACATTCAGTCATTTTTGACGAAAATTTAATAAGATGCGTAAATCACAACCGAAAAAGATTCCTTTAGCACCAGATCCTAAATTCAACGATAAACTCGTTACTCGTTTTGTAAACAACCTCATGTGGGAAGGCAAAAAGAGTGGTGCGTTCATCATTTTCTACGACTCGCTCGATAAGGTAGCTAAAATTACCGGTGAAGATGGATATGAAGTTTGGAAGAGAGCTCTTGCCAACATCACTCCTGGTGTTGAAGTAAGAAGCCGTCGTATCGGTGGTGCTACTTTCCAGATTCCTTCTGAGGTTCGTCCTGACAGAAAAATCTCCCTCAGCATCAAATGGATGATTCGTTACAGCCGTGAGCGTAACGGACGCAGCATGGCAGATAAATTGGCTAACGAAATCGTTGCCGCAAGCAAAGGCGAAGGTGCTTCATTCAAAAAGAAAGAAGATACCCATCGTATGGCTGAAGCGAACAAAGCTTTTGCTCACTTCAAAGTATAATCAAAACAAATTCATAGAAATGCCATCCAAACGGATGGCATTTTTTTTACACGAAAAGGTAATTCCATACATCTTATGCTATCGTCAACACGAACCATATTGCTTTCAATCTGCTATTTAATTGCATTCAATGCAAAAAGCATGGCACATGATTTTGGACTAACAACAGATACATCAACTGTGGTTTTCCATTCGGAAACCGGTGATCTGTTTGGGACAATGACATTGCCAGATAAGAAAGGGAAACTCCCCTTGGTGATTTTCATTTCAGGATCCGGTCCGACGGATCGTGACGGGAACAATCCGCTGATTCAGGGAAAGAACAATTGTTTTTTACAATTGTCAGATGCCCTTGCGAAAAAGGGAATTGCTTCTTTTCGTTTCGATAAGCGTGGGGTGGGACAAAGCAAGAAGGCAGGTTTGAAAGAATCAGACCTTAGGTTTGAAGATTATGTGAAGGATGTTGAAAGTTGGATAGGGATGTTTCACAAAGATGAACGCATATCAAAAATCATCATTGCCGGTCACAGCGAAGGTTCCTTAATTGGCATGTTGGCTGCCTTGAACAAAGCGGATAAATTCATCTCCATTTCAGGTCCAGGATATGCCATCGATGAGACCTTGAAGAGACAATTGAAAAACCAATTGACAGACAGTTTGAAGAATCAGGCTTTCATGGATATTGATTCGTTGAAGGCAGGATATACAGTTAAAAAATTTCCACTGCAGCTTTTTTCATTGTTCAGGCCATCAGTACAGCCCTATCTGATCAGTTGGATGAGGTATGATCCATGCGTAGAAATCGGCAAACTCAATATTCCTGTCATGATCGTTCAAGGGGATAACGATATTCAAGTGTTGAAAGAGGATGCTGATCGTTTATTTTCATGTAAATCCGATGCAAAATTTCTGATCATCAAGAAGATGAATCATGTGTTGAAAGAGGTGCCGAAAACAAATCAGTCTGAACACATCAAAACATACGGAGACCCTTCACTGAAAGTTTCACGGAGGCTGATCAGAGAGATGATACATTTTATCAAGAATTGAAATTGCGTATAAAAAAATAACCCTTCCGTTTGGGAAGGGTTATGTAAGATATCGAGAAGATAAAATTAATCTTCGATCTTGATTTTACCTTTAGACTTAGCGATTACTTCTTCTGCGACGTTAGTTGGAGCTGGTGCGTAATGGCTGAACTCCATGGTTGAAGTAGCACGTCCGCTTGACAATGAACGAAGTTGAGTAACGTATCCGAACATTTCGCTCAGAGGTACTTTCGCTTTGATAACCTGAACACCGTGACGGCTGTCCATACCTTCGAGCATACCACGACGACGGTTAAGGTCACCGGTAACATCTCCCATGTATTGGTCTGGTGTCAATACTTCAACCTTCATGATCGGCTCAAGCAATACAGGCTTCGCTTTACGACCGGCTTCACGGAAACCTTGTTTCGCACAAAGTTCGAAAGAAACCGCATCGGAATCCACATCGTGATAGCTACCGTCGAATACACGAACTTTCATGTCTACGATTGGGTAAGCGGCAAGTACACCGGTATTCATACTGGCTGTAAATCCTTTGATGATTGGTGGAATGAATTCTTTTGGAATACTTCCTCCGAAGATGTCATTCACGAATTGAAGTCCACCCAATGGGTTTTCTTTCAACCATTCTTCATCAGCAGGTCCGATTTCGAATACGATATCACCGAATTTACCACGACCACCGGTTTGTTTCTTGTATGTTTCACGGTGTTGAACCATGGTTCTGAATGCTTCTTTGTAAGCAACCTGAGGCGCACCCTGGTTGATTTCAACCTTGAACTCACGCTTCATACGATCGATGATGATCTCCAAGTGAAGTTCACCCATTCCACTAAGAATGGTTTGTCCTGTTTCTTCGTCTGTTTTAACACGAAGTGTAGGATCTTCTTCTACCAGTTTGGCAATCGCCATACCCATCTTATCAACGTCTGCCTGTGTTTTTGGCTCAATAGCGATTGAGATTACCGGCTCAGGGAAGGTCATAGCTTCCAAGATGATTGGGTTGTTTTCTTCGCACAATGTATCTCCGGTTTTAATATCTTTAAAACCTACACCTGCTCCGATATCACCTGCTTCGATAAAATCGATTGGGTTTTGTTTGTTTGCATGCATCTGCATGATACGGCTGATACGCTCTTTTTTTCCTGTTCTGGTATTCAAAACGTAAGAACCTGCATCCAAACGGCCGCTATAAGCGCGGAAGAACGCCAGACGTCCTACGAATGGATCTGTCATGATCTTGAATGCCAAAGCAGAGAATGGTTCTTTAGCATCAGCTTTTCTTACAAGTTCATCACCACTATCTGGATGTGTACCTTTTACTGCTTCGATGTCCAATGGACCAGGCAAGTAACGGCAGATAGCATCAAGTGCAGTCTGAACGCCTTTATTTTTGAAAGAAGATCCGCACATCATCGGAATGATGGAGATATCGATTACGGCTTTACGGATAGCTTCATGCATTTCTTGTTCTGTGATGGTATTTGGATCATCAAAGAATTTCTCAAGCAGTTTCTCATCATATTCAGCAACTGCTTCAACGAGGTGTTGTCTCCACTCATTTACTTCGTCAACCATATCATCCGGGATAGGAACTACTTTGTAAGTCATACCCTGGGTTGAGTCATCCCAAACCATTCCTTGCATGGTAATCAAATCTACCACACCTTTAAAATTATCTTCCGCTCCGATTGGCAACTGTAATGGAACTGCCTTAGCGCCCAACATTTCTTTAACCTGCTTAACCACGTTAAGGAAGTCCGCACCGCTTCTGTCCATTTTATTTACGAAACCGATACGTGGAACACGATAACGGTTTGCCTGACGCCAAACGGTTTCTGATTGGGGCTCTACGCCGGAAACCGCGCAGAACAATGCCAGCAATCCATCCAATACGCGAAGTGAACGCTCTACCTCAACGGTAAAGTCAACGTGACCCGGAGTATCGATGATGTTGAATTTGAATTGTTTTGTTTCTGCTGTCTTTGCACCTTGTACGGTTGGGAAGTTCCAAAAACAGGTGGTAGCAGCTGAAGTAATGGTGATACCTCTTTCCTGCTCCTGTGCCATCCAGTCCATGGTGGCTGCTCCTTCGTGCACCTCTCCGATCTTGTGATTCACACCGGTGTAGTAGAGGATACGCTCCGTGGTTGTGGTCTTACCTGCATCGATGTGTGCGGCAATACCAAAATTTCGCTGATAACGCAAATCTGCCATCTTGTTAAAGTTTAGTGTTGAAAAAAATATGAATAAATGTAATGATAACGAGTGCCCTTTTTTAGGGAATGGACGAAACGTCCAAGTATGATATGAAGGTTATGCTCTCATGATGTGCTAATTTGTTCGGTTATTGATACGGGAATTCCGAATCCATTAGCGGCGCAAAGGTAATACAATATCCCGTCCCGACAAGACTTCAACGCTTTTTTTTATCCCAAGAATCCTTGTTTTCATCATCGGTTTCTTTAATTTTCAGTTTAAATATCAATCCATGCTCAGGGTTTTCATATCGGTACACCTAATTTTATTTTGCTTACTGTCTCAGGCTCAATCGGATAGCACAATAAATCCCGTATCCAAAACGCCTCCGTTTTTATACAAAAGAGATTTCAAATCCCTTGTCGACAGCTCACAGGATATCAGCAGCAGTCTTTATTATCCGGTTCTTTTGTCTCGGTTTTTATCCAATGATTCCACAATGACCAACCTGGAGGTGCTGACCTTGATGATTGGATTCACCGAAAATCCCAAGTACAAACCACTGGAGGATATGGAAAAAGAGGATGAGATTTATGAAATGACCCAAAAAGGTCAGTTTGTGGATGCGCTGGCCAAATCCATACCCTATCTGAAATCGCATCCTTTGAGTTTGCTCGTGCTCAGGGAAACATCATATGCTTATGGAAGATTGAGCAGGTATTATGAGCGTGAGCAAATATTCGACACAGCAATCATTTTCATGGACAGTTCAAACTATTATATGGCCTTGAACGATAAAATCATGGAAGCCATGATTTTCAGTGCAAAAGGAAGAACTCCTGATGCTCCCATATTTGCACTCGGACTGGCAGATGGAGAGCATTTTATTCCGAATGTAGGTTTCAAGATCGAGAAGAAGGATACGGAGTGGAACAGGAATGGAGATTTTTTAGAGAAAATAACCGCAGCTGATAATCTGACTGCAAAGGATTTTTATTTCGTCATTCAACATGCAAAACAAAAAATTGATGACGATAAGGCAGATGAAATAGCGGCAAAAAAATCAAAAAAAGAAAAGAAAAAAGAGCAGGAAAAGAAAAAGGAGGGTGGTGCGTTTAAATCTGAAAAGCCAGATAAAAAATCGAAAGGGAAAAGACCTGCGCCTGTTTTTGATGATAAACCTACTGACTCTACAATCGTTGTTCCTCCGTCAGTTTCAGAAACGCCGCCGGCGATTCAGGGCGTAGTTTCAGATTCAACACGTTCAAATCTTCCAGTTAAAGAAAACAATCCCCAAGAGCAGGGTGTAGCACCTGCCAAGGAAGAAGAAAAAAGACAATCACAGGAAGTGCCTGCAGCAGAAAAACCAGGTGGTTTTTGATTGGGAAATAGAATGAATCAGTTTATTGCCATTCGATCAGATAAATTATTTTCCAGGGTCCTTTGATCGCATAGGTTTCACTGAGAAATTTTACTTTTTCCGGCTCGGTGAGAAAAATCTGGAGTTTGTCTTGGCTAATCTGATATTGTAATGTTTGAAAAGGTTTGTCGTGTATGCGGACATCACCTAATTTTTTTTCAGCCTCTTCCCAAAATTCATGTGTTGTTTTTTCGCTGTATGTCAGCATGAAACAGTTCCCACTTTTGCCCTTATTTGTTGGATACCATTCGTAATGTCTGAATATGGGATAGCGTCCACCAGGATACATGATGTTGATATAACTGGTGGTGAGATCTATGGTTATTTTTTTGGGAAGCTTTTTTTGCTTCAACGGAATTTCTATTTTGCCATGGGTTGCAGATTGGCCTGCTTCTACAATGCCTTCTTGGTTTTCGGGATGTGGTAAAGTTTGTCTTCTAAGAAGAATGGAATGTCGGATCAGGTCTTCCGTTTTCATTTTTTCATTCAGCTCCTCGATATACAAAACATAATCATCAAGGTTCCAAATGATGGAATCGATGCTGTTTGATCCACCACTGCGTTTGCCTTTACCAACCAACAATTCATAGCTACCCGAATCTTTAAACATCAATGTATTTGTTTCCTCATAAATCATGTGATTTGATGAGTGTACAGCATCTTTTATGTCTATATGTACTTTTACGGGTATGCTGATATTTTTTTTGTTGTATTGAGATAGTTTTCCATGAACAAGAATGGGTTGTGCCAATGAGATATGAGCTGACGTCAATGCACAAACGAAAACTAGTATGAAAGCCATTCTTTTTGTCATAGCAGGAAACTTGTTATCCTCGTCCGTCTTTATTCGCCAATTGCCCACAAGCGGCATCGATGTCTTTTCCACGGCTTCGTCTGACGCGAACATTAACCCGATTCTTCGCTAGGAAATCGGTGAACTTTGATGTGGCCTCTTCGTCGGGTTTTTGAAATGTGACACCGGCAATCGGATTGTATTCAATCACATTGATTAGGTGCGTAGGTATTCGGCGATAAATTTTCACCAATTCCCTCGCATCTTCGAGGCTGTCATTTTTGTTGCTGAACAAAATATATTCCAGTGTGATATCGTTTTTTGTTTTCTCATAGAAATAATTCAAGGCTTCTACGAGTTGGTCGATGGTATTCGTTTCGTTGATGGGCATGATTTCGTCTCTTTTCTTATCGGTGGGAGCATGCAAGGAAAGAGCGAGATTGAATCTGACCTGGTCGTCGCCGAGTTGTTTGATCATTTTGGCAACACCGGCTGTAGATACGGTGATTCTTTTTGGACTCATGTTCATGCCATCAGGAGCCGTGATTCTATCAATGGCCTGAAGCACATTTCGGTAATTCAAGAGCGGTTCTCCCATCCCCATGAACACGATATTGGTCAATTTTTTTCCGTAGATCTGTTCACTTTGTTCGTTTAGGATGGCTACTTGGTCATAAATCTCATCGAAGTCGAGGTTTCTTTTTCTTGCCATTTTCCCGGTAGCGCAAAAAGCGCAGGTGAGGCTGCATCCTATCTGTGAGGAAACACATGCTGTGATTCTTTTTTCTGTCGGAATCAACACGCCTTCAATCAAATGACCATCATGGGTTTTAAATCTCGATTTTACCGTGCCGTCGCTGCTGTACTGGGTAGTGTCAACCGTAATGGGATTCAGTTCGAATTCTTCTGCCAGCTTTTTTCTGGTTTCCTGAGGCAGGTTGCTCATTTGTTCAAAATCCCTACAGTTTTTTTTCCATAGCCACTCATAGGTTTGCATGGCCCTGAACTTTTTATCGCCAATCAATTCGAAATAGGATTTAAGCTCGGGAAGGGTGAAGGATCTGATTTTTTTTGTGGTTTGCATCCGGCAAAGATAATCACCTAAATTGTTTACCTTTCCACTCCGGTTTCATTAAGTTTGAAATTGGATCATTTTAAATAAAATCTCATTATATCATTTTAGCATATGGAAACGGTTTATGTGATTGATGTTGTCAGAACGGCGATCGGAAAATATGGTGGAGCTCTCTCTCCCGTGAGGCCGGATGATTTGTTGGCTACGACAATAAAAGCATTGATGAACAGGAACAGCAATGTGGATCCTACACTGATAGAAGACGTCATTGCCGGTGCTGCCAATCAGAGTGGAGAAGACAACCGAAATGTGGCAAGAATGGCTGCTTTACTTGCCGGATTGCCTACAACGATTGCCGGGAATACGGTTAATCGCCTCTGTGCCAGTGGATTACAGGCGATCATGGATAGTGCGCGTGCCATCGCATGCGGAGATGCTCAAGTAATGATTGCCTGCGGTGTGGAAAGCATGAGCCGTGCTCCTTTTGTTATGCCAAAAGCTAGCTCAGCGTTTGACAGAAATGCTCAGATCTTCGACACTACCATGGGTTGGCGATTTGTAAACAGACAGCTTGCAGAAATGTATTTTCCATACACTATGGGTGAAACGGCTGAAAACATTGCCAGACAATGGAACATAAGTAGGCATGCCCAGGACGAATTTGCCATGTTCAGTCAACAGAAATATGCCAAAGCGCATAAAGAAGGAAAATTCAAGGAGGAAATCATTCCGGTACGGGTTCAGTTGGGTAAGGATACTTTTGATATAGAGATAGACGAACATCCAAGGTTGACTTCTCTTGATAAGTTGTCGATGCTGAAACCTGCGTTTATCAAAGATGGTACTGTAACGGCAGGAAACAGTAGTGGTATCAACGATGGCGCGGCTGCGATGTTGCTTGCAAGCGAATCAGCGGTTCAAAAACTGGCTTTGAAGCCAATGGCAAAAATCAAGAGCATGGCGGTAGCTGGGGTTGAACCGGCGGT
>JAURKN010000057.1 GCA_030831725.1 Ferruginibacter sp. | reverse complement strand
GTAATCAAACCTGAAACCATCAATTATCGTACATACAAACCAGAACGTGATGGTTTGTTTTGCGAAAGAATTTTCGGACCAGTAAAAGATTATGAGTGTGCTTGCGGAAAATATAAGCGTATTCGTTACAAAGGAATCGTCGGCGACCGTTGTGGTGTAGAGGTTACCGAAAAGAAAGTACGTCGTGAGCGTATGGGGCATATCAAATTGGTGGTCCCTGTAGTTCACATCTGGTATTTCAAATCATTACCAAACAAAATCGGTTACCTGCTTGGAATGAGTTCCAAGAAACTGGAAACCATCATCTACTACGAAAGATTTGTAGTGATTCAACCCGGTCTAAGAGCGGATAAGGGTCAAGGTTATGGTGATCTTTTGACTGAAGAGGAATACCTGGACATCCTTGATGCATTGCCGAAAGAAAACCAAATGCTTCCTGACGAAGATCCAAACAAGTTCATCGCTAAAATGGGTGCCGAAGCGGTTCATGCTTTGTTGGAAAGATTGGATTTGGATCAACTCAGCTTCGACTTACGTAATGCTGCCGCAACAGAAACTTCACAACAACGTAAAGCAGATGCTCTTAAGCGTTTGAGCGTGGTAGAAAGTTTCCGTGAGGCCAATACAAGAATCACAAACCGTCCGGAATGGATGGTGATGCAATACATACCTGTTATTCCACCGGAGCTTCGTCCGCTTGTTCCTTTGGATGGAGGACGATTCGCTTCTTCTGATTTGAACGACTTATATCGTCGTGTGATCATCAGAAACAATCGTTTGAAGAGACTGTTGGAAATCAAGGCACCTGAGGTGATCTTGAGAAATGAGAAGCGTATGCTTCAAGAATCAATCGATTCATTGTTCGACAACAGCCGTAAATCCAATGCTGTAAAAGCGGAAGGTGGTCGCGCATTGAAATCTTTGAGTGATGTGCTCAAAGGTAAACAAGGTCGTTTCCGTCAAAACCTCTTGGGTAAGCGTGTGGACTATTCTGGTCGTTCGGTTATCGTTGTTGGTCCGGAAATGAAAATGCATGAGTGTGGACTTCCAAAGGATATGGCGGCGGAATTGTTCAAGCCGTTTATCATCCGCAAGCTCATTGAAAGAGGTATCGTTAAAACCGTGAAGAGTGCCCGTAAATTGGTCGATAAAAAAGAAGCTATCATATGGGATATTCTTGAAAATATTTTGAAAGGTCACCCGGTTCTGTTGAACAGGGCCCCAACCCTTCACCGTCTTTCAATCCAGGCATTCCAGCCAAAACTGATCGAAGGAAAAGCGATTCATCTTCAGCCATTGGTAACATCAGCGTTCAACGCGGATTTCGATGGAGATCAAATGGCGGTTCACGTTCCTTTGAGTCATGCTGCAATTTTGGAAGCCCAGTTGTTGATGCTCTCTTCACACAACATCCTCAATCCACAAAATGGAACGCCAATCACACTTCCTTCTCAGGACATGGTGTTGGGTCTGTACTATATCACAAAAGGTAAGAAGACCATGGGTGATGATGTGGTGAAAGGTGAAGGCAAGGCGTTTTATTCAGCAGACGAAGTAATTATCGCATATAACGAAAAACAAGTTGATCTTCATGCCAATATCCGTGTGAAGGCAAACTTCAGAAATGCGGATGGAACACTTACCAACAAGCTTATTGAAACAACAGTTGGTAGAGTGATCTTCAACCAGTTTGTTCCTAAAGAAGTTGGATTCGTGAATGCCCTTCTCACCAAAAAAGCGTTGAGAGAAATCATCGGAGACATCATCAAATGGACAAGCGTTCCGACAACTGCGAAATTCCTTGACGATATCAAAACACTTGGATACCGCATGGCATTCAGAGGTGGTTTGTCGTTCAACATCAACGATCTCATCATCCCTGCCATCAAAGAAGAGCTTGTTGTAACCGCACAGCAGGAAGTTTCTGAAGTTTGGGATAGTTACAACATGGGATTGATCACCAACAATGAAAGATACAACCAGATCATCGATATCTGGAGTCGTGTTGATACCAAAGTAACGGAAACACTTATACGCGAACTGGCAATCGACAAGCAAGGATTCAATTCCGTGTACATGATGCTTGACTCAGGAGCGAGGGGTAGTAAGCAGCAGATCAAACAGCTTGCAGGACTCAGAGGATTGATGGCCAAGCCAAGAAAATCAGGTTCATCAGGAAGTGAGATCATCGAGAATCCGATCCTTGCGAATTTCAAAGACGGATTGAGTGTATTGGAATACTTCATCTCTACGCACGGTGCTCGTAAAGGTCTTGCGGATACGGCCCTTAAAACGGCGGATGCGGGTTACCTCACTCGTCGTCTGGTTGACGTTGCCCAAGACGTTGTCATCAATGAGGAAGATTGTGGAACCCTCCGCGGTATCGCCACTTCAGCGCTTAAGGACAACGAAGATATCATCGAACCATTGAGCGACCGTATCGAAGGAAGAACTTCATTGTACGATGTACTTCATCCGTTGACTGACGAAGTGTTGGCTTCTGCCGGCGAAGAGATCAGCATGGATGTGGCAAAGAAAATCGAAGACTCAGGAATTGAGACTGTTGAAATACGTTCCGTACTCACTTGCGAAAGCAAACGTGGAGTATGTGTGAAATGTTATGGCCGTAACCTGGCATCAGGAGCTACCGCTCAACGCGGAGATGTGGTCGGTATCATTGCCGCACAATCCATTGGTGAGCCGGGTACACAGCTTACCCTCCGTACATTCCACGTGGGTGGTGTCGCTGGATCAGCCTCCGTAGAATCTTCTTTGTATGCGAAATTCGACGGTACGTTACAGTTCGACGGATTGCGTACAGTTAATACCGAAAACAACGAAGGAAAGAAAATCGCTGTAGTTATCGGACGTACCGGTGAAATCAGAAATGTGGATGTGAAATCCGATCGTTTGCTCAACACCATGCACATTCCTTATGGTTCTGTGCTCAATGTGAAAGATGGTCAGAAAGTAGCGAAAGGAGATGTGATCTGCACTTGGGATCCATTCAACAACGTTATCGTTGCTGAAGTTAATGGTACCATCAAGTTTGAATCAGTTATCGAAGGTGTTACATACCGCGATGAGGCTGACGAACAAACCGGTCACCGTGAGAAAGTGGTTATCGAATCCAAAGACAAAACCAAATTGCCTACCATCATCGTGGAAGGTAAGGAAGTTAAAAAATACAACTTGCCGGTTGGTTCACACATCGTAATCGAAGAAGGTGATGATGTGAAGAGCGGACAGGTACTGGTTAAGATTCCAAGAATCCTCAGCAAGCTGAAGGATATCACCGGAGGTCTTCCACGTGTAACCGAATTGTTCGAAGCTAGAAATCCAAGCAACCCTGCAGTGGTTTGTGAGATCGATGGTGTTGTTACTTTCGGAATGATCAAGCGTGGTAACCGCGAAATCAGCGTAGAAGCGAAAGATGGTGTAGTTCGTAAATATCTTGTACCATTGAGTCGTCAGATTCTTGTTCAGGATGGGGATTTCGTAAAAGCAGGTGCCGCATTGAGTGATGGACAGATTTCACCATCAGACATACTTTCCATCAAAGGACCATTTGCTGTACAAGAGTATGTAGTGAATGAGATTCAGGAAGTATACCGTTTGCAAGGTGTGAAAATCAACGATAAGCACATCGAAGTCATCGTACGTCAGATGATGCGTAAAGTGACCATCGAAGATGCCGGAGATACCAAATTCCTGGAAGGAGATGTGGAAGATAAAATGGACTTCAACAACGAGAACGATTACATCTACGATAAGAAAGTGATCACTGATGCCGGAGAAAGCACTACGCTGAAAACAGGGCAAATTGTCACTCTGCGTGATGTCCGTGAAGAGAATTCCATACTCAGAAGAGCAGACAAGAAACTGGTTGAATTCAGAGATGCAAAGCCAGCCACATCCTCACCACTTTTGTTGGGTATCACCAAGGCTTCACTCGGAACACAAAGCTGGATTTCAGCGGCGTCGTTCCAGGAAACTACAAAAGTATTGAGCTCCGCAGCCATCCTCGGAAAAACCGATGAAATGCTGGGTCTTAAAGAAAACGTCATTACAGGACATCATATCCCTGCCGGAACTGGTCTCCGTGAGTTCGAAAACATGATCGTAGGAAGCAAAGAAGAATACGAATTGTTGATGACCACCAAAGAGGCAATGAGTTTCGATGAGGAAGAGTAATAGACTTACATACTTAAAAAAGGCAATCTTCGGATTGCCTTTTTTGTTTTCCGCTATTTGTTGAATAATACAGATCGGCAACCGTTTGCTTGTGATTCCAAGCTTTGTAAGTAAATTGCCGAATAATCAATCAATATGAAAAATTTATCACTCGCTCTGAATGCCGTCTTGTTTATCGCGGTTGGCTATTTGTATTTCGTCCATTTTTCAACATCTGACAATAAAAACACCAAAAGCAAAGCTGCAATCAAGGTTACCCATCAAGCAGATTCCATAAACGGTGCGACAATCGCATATGTGGATCTTGATTCATTGAATGAGAAAATCAATTATATAAAAACAACCAGAAAATCATTGGAGGCGGAACAAAAATCGATTGAAACAGAGTGGGAGAATGCCTATCGCAATCTGGAAAGTCAGAAGAATAATTTTTTAAGCAGAGGTAAATCGATTACCCAAGCTGAGGCAGAACAATTTCAAGCCAGTCTTTTGCAACAACAGCAAGTGGTTGACGAACGCAAACAAACCAGAATACAAGAACTGAATGATAAGAGCTACAAGTTTTTGGATGGCATTCAGAAAAAACTGAAAGACTTTTTGGCGGAATATAACCAAGATTCAAAGTTCACTTATATATTCTCTACCGGAAACGGATTGGACTATATGGTGTATAAAGACAGTGCGCTTAACATCACCGATGATGTGATCAAGGGTATGAATGAAATGCTGAATGCAAAACAGGATGCATCTAAAAAATAATCTTCAATCGATTTTCAAATAACACTATAAATCTAATACACGATGTCTCAATCCCAAGGAAATGAATTCAAGCCTACGTTGGGCTTGTTCGATTCAACCATGATTGTTGCTGGATCTATGATCGGCTCCGGTATCTTCATTGTCAGTGCCGATATGCTGAAGGATCTCGGAAGCGCCGGTTGGCTGATTGCGGCCTGGATCATTACGGGTGTCATGACGCTGATTGCTGCGGTCAGCTACGGAGAGCTGAGTGGTATGTTTCCCAAAGCAGGCGGACAATACGTGTATCTGAAAGAAGCGTATAATCCATTGGTTGGATTTTTATACGGATGGAGTTTTTTCTCTGTCATACAAACCGGAACCATTGCGGCTGTGGCAGTCGGCTTCGCAAAATTTGCAGGCTATTTCTTTCCGGCTTTGGCATGGGAAGATGAAAACACTTTCCATATTTCAGGATTCACCATTCACTATGCGCAACTCCTGGGTGTCGCGTTGATCATCCTACTCACGTATATCAATACACGAGGTGTCAAGACGGGGAAAATCATCCAAACCTTTTTCACATCCACAAAACTGATTGCCATGTTCGCGTTGATCATGGCAGGTTTGTTTTTTTTCAAGTCCGACATTTGGGAAGCCAATTGGGCTGATGCCTGGACCATACGAAATCTGACTAAATCTGATTCGGGAATAATCAGCACAAACACCCTTTTGACAGGAGCGGCCATGGGTGCGATAGCCAGTGCCATGGTTGGAAGCATTTTCAGCAGCGACGCCTGGAACAACGTTACTTTCATCGCGGGTGAAATTCAAAATCCGAAAAGAAACATCGGACTCAGCCTTTTCTTAGGAACACTTATCGTAACCGTTATTTACATTCTGATGAATGTGGTCTATTTGGCCAATGTGAATCTGAATGATCTTGCATTTGCGAAAGACAACAGGGTGGCTTTGAGCGCATCAGATGCCATTTTTGGATCAGTGGGAACCATACTTATCGCATTGCTGATCATGATATCCACTTTCGGTTGTAACAATGGTTTGATCTTGGCAGGTGCAAGAGTTTACTACACCATGGCAAAAGACCAGCTGTTCTTTAAAAATGCTGGAACATTAAACGAGAACGCGGTTCCGGAATGGGCGCTGTGGATTCAATGTGCCATGGCCTGCGTATTATGCCTGAGTGGTAAATATGGAGATTTGCTCGACATGGTTTCTTTTGTGGTTGTCATTTTTTATGTGCTTACCATAGCTGGTATTTTCATCCTCAGAAGAAAAAGGCCCGATGCAGAGCGCCCTTATAAAGCATTTGGTTATCCGGTTTTACCGCTGATATACATTTTGATGGGATTGAGTTTTTGCGGATTACTCATTGTATATAAACCACAATTCACCTGGCCAGGTTTGATCATCACATTGATCGGTATACCACTCTATTTTTTCGCCGTACGCTCCGGAAAATCCGTTTCTAAAAACGTTAATCATTAATCTTATTCATATGCTGGCCCATTTATGCAATTCCATTTTTGATCAGTGCGTGTCGGACTATCATAAAACAGATTACGTTGATGCCCCTCATACCAACCCACATTCCGATGGAAGTTTTGAATTTCTGCTCTATGAAAAAAACTGGATAGACACTGTGCAATGGCATTTGGAAGATATTGTTCGTAATCCTGAAATAGATCCTTCCGAAGGTTTGGCATTGAAAAGAAGAATCGATAAAAGTAACCAGGACAGAACTGACATGGTTGAATATCTTGACAGCTATTTTTTACAAAAGTATAAGGGTGTGATGGTTCAAGAAGGAGCGGGAATCAATACAGAAAGCCCCGCATGGGCCATAGACCGATTGTCTATTCTGGCGCTCAAGATTTATCACATGAATGCGGAAGTGCTCCGAGAAGATGCTGATGCATCACATCGTGAAGCATGCACATCAAAACTCAACACCCTTTTGGAACAACGTACAGATCTATCAACAGCTATAGATTCGCTTCTTAACGAGATTGAAGCAGGTAGAAAATACATGAAAGTATACAAACAGATGAAAATGTATAATGACCCTGCGTTGAATCCCGTGTTGTACAAATCAAACGGATAACGGATTGGTATCAGATAGAAATCATATCATCGTTTTCCGATTTTCCGCTTTGGGCGATATAGCCATGGTGGTTCCTGTTGTCAAACAGTGGCTTGATCAACATCCGCAGCTAACCGTTACCGTTGTTAGCACTTCATTTGCAGCACCTTTGTTCCAATCGATACCACGATGCCATTTTATCGGCGCCGATCTTAAAGGCAAACATTCTGGCCTTTTTGGCTTGTATAGATTGTATAAAGAAATCAGAAAACAGACCGGCAACGCCTTGGTCGCCGATTTACATCAAGTACTTCGAACAGCAATCTTGAAATTCTTTTTCCGATTATCCGGTCACACAATAGCTACCATAGACAAAGGAAGAAAAGAAAAACGCTTACTTACATCAAAAAAAAATAAAGTCAAATCCATATTGAAGCTGCAGCATGAAAGATATGCGGATGTTTTTCGTGCGCTGGGTTTCCAAGGTGAGCTAGATCCAAATGAGAAAACCCTAGACCCTAAGCATTCTGTTGTAGATTCCAATTTTTCCTTTTCTGACGGAAAGATCAACATTGGTGTCGCTCCATTTGCCAAACATCTTGGAAAATGCTATCCGACAGAAAAAATGAAAGCGCTCTTGCAATTGCTGAAAGATGAAGGTTACAGAATCTTTTTGTTTGGTGGCGGAGAAAAAGAGATTGAAACTCTTCGTTTATGGGTTGGTGATCTGGGAGAAGATACATTTATGGTCGCCGGTAAATTTCCATTTTCAACCGAATTGTATTGGATTGCAAGCATGGATCTGATGGTAACCATGGATTCTGCCAATATGCATCTAGCATCTCTTTTTTCTATACCTGTGGTCAGTATTTGGGGCGCCACGCATCCGGATGCCGGTTTTATGGGATTCGGGCAGTCTAAAGAAAATGCGGTTTCTCTCGAGCTTTCTTGTAGTCCTTGTTCGGTATTCGGCAACAAACCCTGCTGGAGAGGAGATTATGCCTGTATGAATCAGCTTGAACCTCGTCAGATTTTTTTAGCTATTAGCAGTTGTACTTCGAAGTTTCGAAAGTGAAATAAGATTCCGTTGAACAGAACTTGGCGATAACTCAGCTAACCTAGATGTTTTTTAATTCTTATGATAAGGCATTAATGACTTTCGGACGTCATTTAATTTGAATATTTTTGAAAAAAAAAGGAAATGGGTAAATACTCAATCGTCATTCATGGTGGTGCAGGCACAATCCTTAAATCGGATATGACACCTCAGTTGGAGGAAGCATATGTAAGAGGTTTGGAGGAAGCTGTCTTGGCTGGGAAAAACATATTGGAAAAAGGGGGAGATGCATTGGATGCGATTCAAGATGCTATCAGAACATTGGAAGATAATTTGTTGTTCAATGCCGGCAGGGGATCTGTCTTTACCAAAAAAGGCGTTCAGGAGATGGACGCTGCGATCATGGATGGTAAAACACTCAAAGCAGGTGCGATTACAGGAGTACGTAATGTCAGGAATCCGATTCAATTGGCATACGAAGTGATGGCGGAGAGCAACCATGTTTTTTTAAGCGGAAAAGGAGCGAATGATTTTGCGATAAAAAGAGGACTTAAACTGGAGCCGGACGATTATTTCTTTTCTCAGTTCAGATATGACCAATGGAAAGAGATACGAGACAGTGATACATATTCACTCGATCATACCCATCAGGATTTGAATGAGTTGATGAAGGATAAAAAATTTGGAACGGTTGGAGCGGTTGCATTAGACATGCATGGAAATATCGCGGCAGCTACCAGCACAGGAGGAATGACGAATAAAAAATATGGCAGAATCGGTGACTCTCCTGTAATCGGAGCTGGAACCTATGCCAATAACAATACATGTGGAATCAGCTGCACAGGACATGGGGAACTTTTTATTCGTTCTGTGGCAGCATATGATGTAAGTGCTTTGATGGAATACAAAGGTTTGAGTTTGGAGGAGGCCATGAATGAGGTTGTCCATAAAAAACTGGTCTCGATTCAAGGAGCAGGTGGAATGATTGGCGTTGATGCGGAAGGCAATACGGCAATGGTATTCAACACAGCCGGAATGTACAGGGCAATGATGAATCATAAGGGTGAAAAAATCTTCGGGATTTACCGTGAAAATTATCCGATTTAAAATCTAACATGCGCTCAAGAAAAGTTTTTGCCATCATAGTAGCCGGAGGAAGTGGGTCTAGAATGAATTCGGATGAACCTAAACAATTCATTTCATTGCTGGACAAACCAGTGATTGTACATACCCTTGATGCATTTCATAAGGCAGACGATCAAATTAAGCTTATTGTAGTTTTTCCAGAAGCACATATGGAGTACGGCATGCAACTGTTGCAAAAGCATGGGTACGATGACAAATCAGTTCAATTTGTCGCAGGTGGCAAAACCCGTTTTCACTCCGTAAAAAATGGACTTTCTATTGTTCCGGAAGATGCTGTTGTATTGGTTCACGATGCAGTGCGCTGTATGCTCACACAAGAGTTGGTTCTTCGTTGCATCACAAATGCCGAGAACAACCAGTCTGCCATTCCTGTGGTAATGTCGCGAGATAGCATTCGTCAGATTACTGAAACAGGCAGTCGGAATTTGATGAGAAATGAAATCAGAATCGTCCAAACACCTCAGGCCTTTGATGCCGGCTTATTGAAGAAAGCATTTCTATTGGAATATCAGGATTCATTCACAGATGAGGCAAGTGTCGTTCAGCATTTAGGTCATGAGATAGCATTGATAGAAGGGGAGGAGGCAAATATCAAAATCACTTTTCCCATGGATTTGATTCTTGCTGAAAAATTGCTCTTGCAAAGAATAAACTAACTCATCGTTTTAGCCATCTTATTGGCAAAGGCAAATCATTCCATTTTACAAACGCATAGATTTCTGATTCCGGATTGTAACTACGGTAAAAAAATGCGACACCAGGCAAATCTGATCCTTCAAAATCAAGTATCAATCCTGTTTCTGCGAATTCGGCGATGAGTCTGTCATACAAGAAATGATTGGCTTTGCTCTTCCTTCCTTCTGCTGTTATGCAGGACAACAAATTATATATCCTTTTATCATCTTTGATCAGCAAGGCGGTGGAAAGCCATTGGTTGTTTGAGAAGACTTTTCGAATGATGAGTCTGTCCTCTTGCTGATATGCCAGACAAAGCTTTTCAAACCGAAGAAAGTCTTGTGTTGAAATGTCTTTTAGCTTGCTGCCGTTGGTTGTTCTGATTTGTTCTATGGCTTCATTTACGTCTGAGCCGATGCTATAAGAAAGCGATTGATTTTTGATGGAATGAAGAATCTGACGGAGCGAGGTGCTGAATTTTTCTTGTATTTCTTCATATGTCTCTTTCAAAGACAGAATGTAGTTCGTCCTTGTTGCATTAGACACAGCAGCATTTTCATGGTTGACATTGAGGGTGAATTCGGCAAATTGGAACTCAGCTTTTGCTTTTTTGATAAAAAGTTGTTCAACGTCTTTTGAAATCGGGTATCTAGAAAAAATGCCACCTTGTTGAGAAAATGGAGGCTGAACCAAATAACTAATCCCCCATTTTTTCTTCCATGTCAATGGCATGATGAATTCATAATCCTTTGAAACAATCGCATCCCAATCGGGAGACACTCCATCAAGAAATGTTGTTTCTGCATAAATCAACGCATTTGAAGATCTTTTCAATGCCTCATCCCATCGCTTCTTGTCGACGTCTTGATGTTTGACATATTGAAGCTCCAATTCCATCATAACCATTTTGCAATGAGTTTGTCCAATGTGTATTGTCTGATTTGTATGGAAAAAGACATCGTTTTCCAGAACTTGTTTTCCGGAATGGTTGACTGTATATACTCTTTATAGGGCTTGCTATACAACAAGGGAAAATAGAAAATAACGGTTTCATTCAACAATCTGATTTCCAATCCGGCATCATATAAGAATTGTTGGGATCTTGATTTGTTTTCGATCAATGTTCCATTCGTTCCAAAATCGGCAAATATTCTCAACGGAATTTTTACCGGCAGCAATTTCAGAATATTGATTTTGTCCGGAATGGTGGTGCTGAAATTCATCGCAAAAAGCCAGTTGTCATTCTTGCCGATTTTACTGCTCAACAAATCGGTTCTTACTTTGAAATAACCATCTCTTTCCATGATTTGACGACTGTTGAAATCATCAAAGCTATTTCTTCCTATGAAATAATCCTGATAGGCATAGTCTTCAAATCCGTTCGGTCCTGTCATGTTCAAATGATATCTTTCCGTTTCAAAGCCGGATCTGATATTTTTATCAACCAGATAAAAAAACTTACCTCCAAATGCTCTAACATCAAGCCCTCCACCATCTGCATAATTGAAATGGTACTTGGCAGTCAATTGCAATCTAGCGAATTGTTTACCTTTCTCCGCTTCGATTTGCATACTGTAAGGGTAGAGCTTTCTGTAATTTTCATATCCATACGTAAGTCTTTGCAGTGTTCTGTTTCCGTATAGGGTTCTGATTCCTGTCACATCGCCATTGGAATCAGAATCAAACCTGAGATTCGATTCGCGGATATGGAATTGCTTCCACTCCAGAAAACGGTATGTTGTTGTGTTTGTATTTTTTTTAGGGAATTGGTATTTTATGGAAGCTGTTGTTTTTTGAAAATCTGTAAAAAAAGATTTTTGTTCAGTGTTTGTAAAGGCATAATTGCTGAAGCGTCCATAGGAAATCATACCTTTCAAAACAGACCCTGCGTTACCTCTAAAAAAATCATATTCCACACGATGAAGCCCATTCCATCTTCCCGACTTGGGTGAAAAAAGAGGCAGACTCATGAATTGAAGTCTTGCAGAAGGAATGCTGTAATTGTGGATGATTCCTCCGACCATCAATTTGTCTGTTGCATTATACCCCAATAGTGGAATGGCAAAAAATGGGATTTTGTGATCTGATGCTGAGAGGTTAAAAAATGTGAGACCTTTTCTTTTGATCAAAGGTCCGTTGAGTGGTCCTTTTCTGTCTAAAAGACTGAAGAGAGAATCTGTTTTATTGCCGAGATAATCAAAAGCTACCGACTTGAAGTCTTCCGGATAAGGATGTTTGAAAGCCCATTTTTGGTAATAGGTTTTCATCATGGAATCGAATCTGGATTTGCCCAATTGCTGTTCCATCAATTCCATCCATTTCGCTGCTTTTTTGTATACGATAAGATTGTATCCGGTATTGCTGAATGATTCGGAGGAGGATGAGATTGGTAAGTCTGTATGAAACCGATACGTGTTTGACAATTGCAATTCTTCGAAAGGGGTGGAGAACAATCCTCTTATAAATCCCATTTTCTTCTTTTGTCCATCCGCAGTTTTGTTTTGTCTTTTCTCCTTGAAATATCGGTTGTCGTAGTAAGTGTTCATTCCTTCGTCTAACCATGGATGTTCTCTTTCATTCGATCCGATAATTCCATAAAACCAATTATGTCCAACCTCGTGAAGAATCAAGTCTTCCAGCTCCTTTGCCGAAGATGGCTGATCTATCAGGGTGATGGTGGGATATTCCATGCCGCCTCCATTTGCTAAAGGACTTTCAACCACCTTGACAACATCATAAGGATAGTTGCCTACTATGGCAGATTTGCTCCGTATTGCGCTCTTGATGAAAGGAATCATCGGAAAACCTTTATAAAGCTCTCGTTTGTAATGACGACCCGTGATTTCAATCGTTCTTCCATCAATCATCATGGTGTCACTCTCTGTGACCCAGTATTTATCTGCAAACCAGGCAAAATCATGAACCTGATCTTGTTTGAATGTCCATACATTTCGATTCCCTTCTTTTCTTTTTTCATGCAATTTTCCAGTGGCTTCCACCTCATATGCATCAGATATGTTTATGCTTATTTCATAAGAGCCAAATTCTCCGTAGAATTCACCTTGGTCGAGGTAACGCATCTTGTGCCAACCTTTGTGATCATAAACCGCAGGTTTTGGATACCATTGAGCTGCTTGAAAAGAGCTTCCAACATAGCCACTTCTGGAAAAATGGTAGGGAAGTTTAACCTGAAAAGGAGTGGAGATGGTTAATTCTTCGTTGGGAAACAAGGGTTGATTCAAAATCAATTCAGCCCACTCTTTATTCGTAGAATCCTGATTACACTTGGCAGGCTCTCCTGAGATGCTGAATGTTAGGCCTTTCAAATATCCTTTTTTTGATTCGGGCGAAAAGTAAAAGTCGGTTCTTCCAAAACTCAGCAATTGTTCACTGAAAGCGGTTCTGTCATTCTCATAAGCATTGGGCCAGCAATGAAACCAGATGGATTTGAGCGTATCGGGAGAGTTGTTTTTGTATGTCAGATTCAGATTCGATTTCAACAATTTCAAACTGTCATCCACATGCACCACAATATTGTATTTGAGATCCTGCTGCCAGTATTTTATCTGCTGGGCAATCGAAGCTCGAGATGAAAAACAAAGCAAAAAAAATATGATGGCTTTTTTTATCATGGATGATGCAGATATCATTTTCCTTTTCCGGATAGGATCAGTTTGATGGTATAAATTAATATTTTGATGTCAAGAAGAAGAGAAGCATTCTCCACATACATCAGGTCGTAAGGCATTCTTTCTATCATCTCTTCCATATTGGACGCATACCCGAACTTGATCATTCCCCAGCCTGTTATCCCCGGTTTTGCTTTAAAGATATATTGATATTCCGGATGAGATGCGATCAGTTTTTCAGCAAAGAATTTCCGCTCCGGTCTTGGGCCTACCATGCTCATTTCTCCCAAAAGCACATTCCATATTTGTGGCGTTTCATCGAGTCTCCATTTTCTCATGATCCTTCCCCAGGATGTAATTCTGGAATCAGAAGATGAACTGAGCTGAGGGCCTTTTATTTCTGCGTCGGCGACCATCGATCTGAATTTATACATGATGAATGGTTTGCCTTTATGTCCGAGTCTTTCCTGCTTGAAGAGTATTGGTCCTTTTGATGATAGTCTTACTCGAATGGCCAAGTATATGAACAATGGAATGAAAATCAATCCGAGAAAAATGGCCAACGTGACATCGAATAGTCTTTTTATATTTTGTTGCCAAAGTGGAAGGTTTCCGGTATGTGCCTCTATCAAAGGGGTGGCCATGACATTTTCGGTATGAATGATACCGCTCAGTATATCTGCCGCATCAGGAGCGATTTTGATATTCACATCCAGATGACCTGTCTGCTTGAGCACTTTTGTCAAAACATCTCTTTCTTTTTTTCCTGGTACGATGATGATTTCTTCAATCTTATGGGCTTCAATCGTTTTTTGGATGTTATTGACATCAAACTGTTGAACATTGATTTTGATTACTCGCGATGAATCATCACCCGAGCCATACTGTTCGAAAACGATACAACCTACAATACGATGTGTCTTGTTCTCAGGATTCTTTGTGAAGTCCTGATAGAATGGTACAATGTCTTCAGATGATCCTAACAGCAGGGTGGGGAAGTAAACTGTTCCGTTGTTCAGTTGTTTTTTAGCCTGTTGTAAAAAGATAAAACGATGAGATAATGAAAGCACGAAAACGGGAACAAGTATTGAAATGAATTCGAGATAGTAGCTCTGATTATTCTCGTGTGGATTTTTTAGGATGAAGACAAACAACAAGACAATTGTTCCTCCAAGAACGGTCAGAAAAGTGAGATATATTTCGTTTAGCCTTGAGCGATAGTATATGCTTCTGTAAGAACCTGTGATATAGAACAGTATCGTCCAGCTTAATGTGTACAGAAACAATCCTGGAAAGAAACCGCTTGAAATGCGGAAAGCATATCCATACATCAGAGCCCTGCAATAATAGAAGATGAACCAGGAGAGAATGAAAACCACGACATCAGAGAGCAACAGCCATTTGCTATGTATGCGTGGTTGGTTTTCCATTTGATGGGGCTGTTAAACGACTTGACGTTGTTTGATCTTTTCCAGAATCTGATGCGCTACATCAAGAGCCGCATAACCATCCTGAATCGGTACCGGGGTCTCCGTATTGTTCAGTATCGCATCCCTAAATGCTTCCAATTCCATTTTTATCGCATTCACCGGCTCGATTTTTGGGGATGACACGCTTATTTTTTTTGACCCATTCGGCGTTTCTAAATCAAAACTGAAATCAGAACCTTCCTCACTATCCATGCGAATGATCTCTGTCTTTTTATCAAGGAAATCGATGCTGATATATGCATCTTTTTGAAACAGACGAATCTTTCTCATTTTTTTCATGGAGATTCTGCTGCTGGTCAGGTTCGCCACGCATCCGTTGTCGAATTCAATTCTGACATTGGCGATATCCGGTGTTTCACTGATAACGGAAACGCCATTCGCTGAGATATAGTTCACATCACTTTTTACAAGATGGAGAATGATGTCGATGTCGTGAATCATCAGATCCAATACCACGCTGACGTCTGTACCTCTTGGATTGAACTCTGCCAATCTGTGTACTTCGATGAACATCGGTTTGCATGGGGTGTCGGATAAGGCAAGGAAAGCAGGGTTGAATCTTTCCACATGACCGACTTGAAACTTGACGTTCGATTCTTTCACGAGTTTGATCAATTCGCGTCCTTCTTCAATCGTATTGGTAAGCGGTTTTTCCACAAACACATGCTTTCCCTTTCTGATTGCCATTTCGCAAAGAGCATAATGGTGTATGGTTGGAGCCACAATGTCTACCGCATCACAAGCGTCCATCAAATCTTGTGGGTCTAGGAATCGTTTGATTTGATATTGTTCTTCGATGATTTTTGCTTGAGCGTCATCGGGGTCAAAAAAACCTACAAGTGTTGTATCAGATATCTCTTTCCAATTATTCAGATGGTACTTGCCAAGATGACCCGTACCGAATACGCCAATATTGAGCATGTTTGTTTTAGTTGAATTAGGCTTCTTCCCAGAATCCCATTTTTCCGAATTTTTCAATTCTTTGTTGGACTCTTTCTTCAGCTGGAATGGATTCAAGTTGGTTGATAGCGGGGATCAGAAAATTTTTCAGATTTTCCGCGGCTTGGTCATAATCCCAATGTGCGCCACCCAATGGTTCAGGTATCACTTCATCCACCAAACCGAAAGACAACATATCTTTTCCGGTGAGACGTAATTGTTCTGCGGCTACTTCTTTTTTATCCCAAGATCTCCATAGAATGCTGGAACAGCTTTCCGGAGAAATTACCGTATACCAAGTGTTTTCCATCATCACCACTTTGTCACCAACACCGATTCCTAGGGCTCCGCCACTGGCGCCTTCTCCGATAATCACGCAGATAACAGGAACTTTTAGTCGGATCATTTCGTAAATGTTGCGCGCAATGGCTTCTCCTTGTCCGCGCTCTTCAGCCTCCAGACCCGGGAAAGCACCTGGTGTGTCGATCAGGGTGATGACTGGCTTATTG